>CAYSMI010000052.1:0-10246 GCA_964432165.1 uncultured Acidiferrobacter sp. | reverse complement strand
CATGAATCGACGATCGTTCCTGCAGTTAGCAGGAACTGCCTCATTGACCGGGGCAATACCAATGGCGCTCAAGCCGAGCAGTGTTCAGGCTGCGGGCGATACCCTGACGATCGCGTACAACGTGTCGTTGCCGAGCTGGGATCCGACGACCGGGCTGTCGTCCGTCAACCCCGGGCTGCAAAGCATCTGGAAGTCGGTCTTTGACCAGTATATCGATCAGAATCCCGATCTTTCATTTAAACCCGGAGTACTGACCGAGTGGGGCTGGAATGCCGACAAATCCCGGGTGCATATGAAAGTTCGGGACGGTGCAACATGGCAGGATGGAAAGCCGATCACGGGCGAAGACATCGTCTGGAATCTCAACCGGGCTGCTAATCCAGAAAGTGGCAACCCGGTAGGCGGCCTGATCTGGGGCTCTGTGGGAAACCTCAAGGCCGATGGCAATGAAGTCACCGGCGACGTCAATGCCTATGTCGCTGACTTTTTCAAATGGATGGCATTTCTGACAGGTTACATCCTGCCACCTCATTATTTCGAAAAGGTCGGCGCCGAAGGTTTCGAAAAAGCGCCGATGGGCTCCGGACCCTACCGGGTGGTGGAGTTTGTGCGGGGCTCCTTTGTGCGCATGGAGGCATACGATGGCTACTGGGGCGGAAAACCTGCCTTTCGTAACGTGATCTTTAAATTCGTCACCGATGCCACCAGCCGGGTGGCCGAAGTAGAAAGTGGCGCTTCGGACATCACGCTCGCGATCCCCTTCGAGGAGTATGACCGACTCAAGGGAAAATCCGGGTTGGCCGGCGTCACGACACCCGTGTCTGATATCGCGATGATTTTTTTCAATGACACCGGGCCCATGGAAGACGCCAACGTACGCAAAGCCGCCGTGCATGCCGTGGACAAGGAGGCAATTGTGAACCGGCTCCTGCGCGGCTACGGTGTACCGCTGCATACCCTGCAAGCGCCCGAATACGCAGCCTTCGATCCCACCACGACGGTTGAGTACAACCCCGACCTGGCCCGCTCACTGCTGGCAGCTTCCGGATACTCGACCGACAATCCGGTGCGCTTCACCATTCAGACAACCCGGGGCTACCTGCCCAAGGACTATGAGGTTATCCAGGCAGTCGTTGCGATGTGGCGCAAAGTCGGCATCGAAGCCGAGATCGAAGTCTATGAAGTCGCCAAGCACTACGAGTTACGTGCGACAGACACGCTGGCGCCCGCGGCGTTCTACAACTGGGGCGACTCGATCGGCGATCCGAACGACTCAACCGGCTTTGCGATGTTCGGTCCCAGTCCGCATTCGACCTGGGACACTGATGATCTGGACGCGATGATCGGTCCGCTGTGGGGAGAGAAGGACGAAACTAAGCGGATCGCTGGCTGGAAAGCGGTAGACAAGTACATCGCCGAGAATGCGTATGTACTGCCGCTCTACCAGCAGGTCCAGCCTGTGATCCACCGCTCAGATCTCGACTTCACTCCACACGTCGCGAACTACGTACTGCCGTATACGACAAAGCCCAAAGGCTGATCCGGGCGTCTGGTCCTGAGTTCCTGGCAGCTTTGGCTGCCCCGGGACTCAGGACTTTTCGCGTGTTGAAGGTGTGAACACCACCCCGCCCTGATGAGTTACTCCTACCTGTTCAACCGCCTGCTGTTGGCCCTGCCGACGTTGGCAGGTGCAGTCACCATAACCTTTGTCCTGCTCCGGGTGGTCCCCGGGGATCCGATCGCCATGATGACCGGACCGGGTGCAACCGAAGCCGATATCGCACAACTGCGGGCGCATTACGGACTCGACCATTCGATTGTGCGCCAGTTCTTGATCTATCTTGGCCAGCTTGCAACCGGTGACCTCGGCACATCCATCAGTCTGCGCCAGGATGTCGGCGAACTGATTGTCGGAAGACTGCCGGTTACGGTGGAACTCGTCGTCATCGCGATGCTGATGGCAATCGGTTTCGCTCTGGTACTGGCGCTGAAGGGCGCGTTCTGGCGGGGCCGCTGGCCGGAACGGATAGTGGACAGTTTCATTGGCGTCATCGTCGCGATCCCCGACTTTCTCTGGGCGCTGTCACTGATCCTGCTCCTCGGCGTGGCAATCCCGGTCATGCCGATTTTCGGCCGTATGGATCTGACGATATCGTTTGACAGCTGGACCAATTTTTACCTGACCGAAAGCCTGCTGCGCGGCCGCTTTGAAGTCACACGATCCGTGCTCTATCACATGGTGCTGCCGGCTGTTTCACTGGCACTGCCGCTGATGGCGATAACGGCAAGAGTCCTGAAGTCCTGTCTTAACGCAGAGATGAACCGTGAGTACGTCACCCTTGCTCGCACCCGGGGTTTTGGCCGCCTCAAGGTCATCTACAGCCAGGCGCTGCGTAATGCACTGGTTCCGGCAACGGCCTTGGGCGGCGTGCAGTTCACCTTCCTAATCGGGGGAACCGTTCTCGTCGAACGGATCTTCGGTTATCCGGGAATCGGGAATATGGCCATTGATGCCGTGATCAACCGGGATCTGCCGTTGATCCAGGGACTGGTGCTGACCTTTGCCGTCTTGTTCATCCTGGTCAACCTGCTCATTGACTTCTTTATCACTTTTCTTGATCCAAGACTGCGTCATGCCTGACGGAAGACCCGATCTGCCGCTGACGTATCGTATCCTGCACGAGCCCCGCGCCCTGTTCGGATTGTGCGTGTTGGGGCTGATGCTTCTGGCGGCTGTGCTCGCGCCATGGCTGAGCCCGCATGATCCCCTGGAGCAGGATCTGCTGTCGTCTTTTCTTCCGCCGTCATGGCAGGCAAACGGCGACCCGGTGTTTTTCCTCGGAACCGACAACCTCGGGCGGGATATCGCATCACGGCTTATCCACGGTACCCGCACCGCATTAATCGTGGCGCTCGTTGCCGCCACGCTTGCAGCGCTTTTAGGTACCGCATTGGGGATGCTGGCCGGGTTCTACGGCGGTAAAACGGACATGCTGATCTCCCGCGCCGTCGATATCTGGATGTCTTTTCCGGCAGTGCTGCTGTCCATCGTTCTGGTGGCCGTAATCGGTGCGGGCCTTCATGCCGTCATTATCGCCATTGTCATTATCGACTGGACGCGCTTTTGCCGCGTGATCCGCGCTGAGACCATGGTACAAAAGGAGCGTGATTACGTTTCATCGGCTGTCACAATCGGACTCACCCGCATTCGAATTCTTTTTCAGGAAATATTCCCAAACCTCGTGCCACTGCTGATTGTGCTGCTGACCCTGGAGATGGGCATCGCCATTGTGGTCGAAACCATTCTGAGTTTTGTTGGACTTAGCGTGGCCTCCGATACCCCGACCTGGGGAAACCTGATCCAGGAAGGAAGACAGTACATTCACCAGGTACCCTGGCTTCTGGGCCTGCCGGTCGCGTGTGTGGTGCTGGCCGTGCTCGGTCTGAATGCTCTGGGTGATGGAATCAAGGAAGTCATCGACCCGGAGACACGTCAGTGACCAGCGCGCTCGTTGTCCATGATCTGCACCTTGCCGTGCGCAATGGCCGGATACTGGTGCCGATACTGCGCGGGATCAATCTGGATCTTTCGCAAGGGGAAATTCATGGCCTCGTGGGTGAATCCGGTGCGGGCAAGACCATGCTGGGCCGCGTGATCCTTGACATTCTCCCGCCAGGCGCCGTTATCACATCCGGCAGCGTTGACTATCCAGTGCACACATCATCGCCTTCACCGGGCCGGAAGGCAGGCGATCGGCGCCGCTCCCGCATCAGCCTGATTCCCCAGGATCCCATGACCTCTCTTAACCCGGTCAAAAGGATCGGCAAACAGATGGGTGAGATTCTGCGACTGGCGCATGCGGGTTCGTCTGGGCAGATCCGTAAACGTGCAGAACACCTTCTGGGTGAGGTCAAAATCAGGAAACCGGACCAGGTACTCCAGCAATATCCCCACCAACTCTCCGGCGGAATGCGCCAACGTGTTCTGATTGCTATGGCTTTCAGTACCGAACCCAAAATCATTATTGCTGATGAGCCTACCACTGCGCTGGATGTCTCGGTACAGCGCCGGGTGCTGCGTCTGATTCGCGATCTGCAGAAGGAGCGCGGCACAACAATTCTTTTTGTCACCCACGATCTTGGGGTCGTGTCAAAGGTCTGCGACCGGGTCAGCCTGATGCACAGCGGGATGATTCTTGAGCAGGGCAAAGTCACCGATGTGTTTCAGGCGCCCTCCCACAGATACACTCGCTCCCTGCTGGAAGCGATCCCGAGATATGACCGGCCGCGGGAAAAGCTGGCGCCGGTGGCAGACGACCTGCAGACGCAATTGATCCGCGAGGCCCACGAATATGATCAGCAGCGACGGGTCTGAAATCATTTCTGCCCGAAGGCTGGGGGTCGCTTTGCCCAACCTTGCGGCCAAACGACGCTTCCAGCCGGTCCCGATAGTTCCGATCTTCCGGGACATTGATCTTCGGGCCAGCAAGGGCCAGTGCCTTGGAATCGTGGGTGAATCCGGTTCGGGGAAAACGACACTGGGACGCACCCTGGTACGGCTGTTGCGGCCGACATCCGGAACCCTTCTGTTCGAAGGGCGCGATATCACGGAACTCGACGAGCCAGAACTCCGTCCGGTCCGCGACCGGATGCAGATGATCTTCCAGGAGCCCCGGGCTGCGCTGAACCCGCGGCGGAGGGTGGATGATGCTGTATCCCAGCCCCTGTTGGCTTATGCCAAAGCCGCCAATGTCGGCGAAGCCCGGGACCAGGCGGGCGATCTGCTTCGACAAGTAGGACTTGATCCGTCGCTCGGGAAAAGATACCCCCGTGAATTGAGCGGCGGCCAGCTGCAGCGGATATGTATCGCGCGCGCCATATCCATTCGGCCTTCATTGATTGTGGCGGACGAGATCGTCTCTGGACTGGATATGTCAAGCCAGGCCCAGGTGCTGAATCTGCTGGACGAACTGCGTGAGCAACTGGGATTGTGTCTGGTCTTCATCAGTCACGACCTTTCGGTGGTGCGCAGCATCTGTGACGAAGTCATCGTTCTGCTTGACGGCAGACAGGTGGAATCGGGTCCCGTTGTACGGATATTCACACAACCAAGACGGCGGTACACTCAGTCATTGATACAGGCAGTACCGCTTCCGGAACCTGATGGAAGCTGGCTCAACGATGCTGTTGACGAAACTGAAAACAGAAACAGGGTAAAAGCGATGAATATAAAGGGAACGACGGCTCTGGTTACCGGATCGAGCAGAGGGATTGGGCGGGAACTGGTCCGGGCACTTGCAAAAGGCGGGGCCAAAAAAATTTACGCCACAGCCCGAAACGTCTCGGATATTGAGGATCTTGTGCAATCTCATCCGGGTCTGGTTGAGGCGCTCTCGCTGGATATCACAGACGATGCATCGGTCAATCAGGCGGCCACGCAATGCCAGGATGTCGATCTGCTGATCAACAATGCCGGGGTCAACAGAATGTCAGGGCTGCTGGCGGCCGACGGCATCGACGGCGCCCGTCTGGAGATGGAAACCAACTACTTCGGCACTTTGCGTATGTGCCGGGCCTTTGCGCCGGCCTTGAAAAACAACGGCGGCGGCTGCATTGTCAATCTGCTCTCGATTCTGTCCCATGTGGCACTCCCCCTGATGGGCTCCCTCTGTGCCTCCAAGGCGGCGGGCCTGCGGCTGACGGAGGGCGTGCGCGCTGAACTCGATGCCAACAACACGCTGGTGATGGCTGTGATGCCCGGCGCAGTGGACACCGATATGAGCCGGGACTTTCCACCCCCGAAGATGCCGCCGGCGGAGGTTGCCCGCGCCATCATTGACGGCATTATTGCGGGCCATGAAGAGATTTTCCCGGGTGAAATGGCAAGCGGGCTGCGTGAAGGCCTTAAGGCGGACCCTAAGGCAATTGAAAAGGAACTGGCGGGTTATCTGCCCGGTTGACGCCCAGCACCCGGACGAACTCAACGACAAACCAATTTAACCCTGAACGGGTAACGTTTTTTCAGAATCCATTCGCGTAGACTGCGTGATGTCACTGTATTTCATCATCGAGGAGCAATTTTAATGGCATTAAAACGAATTCAGGTAGGGGACCGGATGAGCCAGGCCGTCATTCATGGCGATACCGTCTATACAGCAGGCCAGGTGGCGCTTAAGGCACCGGGCGAAAGTGTGGCAGACCAAACCCGTGACATTCTCTCGCGGATCGACACGCTGCTCGCGGAAGCGGGTACCGATAAGTCAAAGCTTATCTCGGCGACGATCTGGCTCTCGGATATGACCACCTTCAACGAGATGAATGAAGTGTGGGACGCTTGGGTCACGCCGGGCGAAACGCCGACCCGCGCCTGTGTCGAGTCCAAACTCGCGGCACCACAGTTCACGGTCGAAATTGGAGTGATCGCGGCGCTGAATTAAGGCGCCCCATATTTCCATGCGCATTGTGATTCTGGGGGCAGGCCTCGCCGGGATCACAAGCGCCTGGGAGTGCCTGCGCGACGGTCATCAGGTAACGGTCCTGGATCGGGCAGAAACGCCTGCCGATTTCACCTCCCGGGCCAACGCGGGACTCATCGCTCCGGGACATGCCTTCGCCTGGGCCTCGCCCAGTGTGCCCCGTATCATGCTGCGTTCGCTGTGGCGCAACGACCAGGCCATCCGCTACCGGCCAAGTGTCAATCCCCGCCAGTGGCGGTGGCTGGCGCAGTTTCTGCGCCAATGCACGGCAGAAAGGGCACGCACCAACACGCTTCGCAAGACGCGCCTGTGCCAGTACTCACAGTCCCGACTGCACACCGTCGCTGGCGAGACAGATTTTCAGTATGACCGCAACACCGGCGGTCTCATCTACTTTTACCGTTCCGACCGGTCGTTTGAGGCGGCCGCCACAAAGAGCGAAATTCTTTCAAGTGCCGGCGTCAAAATTGAGATGCTCGATCGACAGCAGGTCATCGAGCGGGATCCAGGTCTGGCTGACGCCCGGGATGCGATCGCCGGAGCGCTTTTCGTGCCCACAGACGAAAGCGGCGATGCGCGGTCGTTTACCGAGTCCCTGGCCGAATGCTGTCGTGAACAAGGCGCCCAGATGCAGATGCAAACCGAGATCACCGGCTTTTCAAAACAGGACAGCCGCGTGACTGCAGTCAATACCAGCCGCGGCCCAGTCAATGGCGACCTCTTCGTGGTGGCATTGGGTGTTTTCAGCCCACTGCTGTCGCGGCAACTGGGTTTCTCGCTGCCGATCTACCCGGTCAAAGGATACTCTGTCACCCTGCCTGCTGCTGAGCAGCACGCACTTCCCCGCTTCGGCGGTGTCGATGAAGATAATCTGCTGGCATACTGCCCCATGGGGAACCGTCTGCGCGTTACGGCAACCGCAGAAATCGGGAGTTATAGTACGCGTCACCGGCCCAGCGACTTCAGGGTCATGCTGGCCAAGACCCAGGCATTGATGCCCCGGGCAGCAGAGTTTTCAAAGCCGGAATACTGGGCGGGATTAAGGCCGATGACGCCGACCGGTCTGCCCTTGATCGGCAGATCACACTGGTCCAATGTCTGGCTGAATACCGGTCACGGGCACATGGGCTGGACCATGTCCTGTGGGTCTGCCCGTATCCTGGCAGACCTGATTGCCGGACAGAATCCAGCGATACCGCTGGACGGCATGGACCCGGCCAGCATGAGGATCACGTAATGCAGACACTGCAGGAAAGCCAACCCAATTTTGTGAACCTGACGAACATCCCATTCACCGTTGATGACGGTATTGCGGCACGGGCCCGGATCGGACTGGTAGTCCTTGCCACCGACCACAGCGTGGAACATGAATTCAGACTCGTGGTCAGTATGCCGGGGGTTGCTGTATACCAGTCCCGAATACCGAACTCTCCGACCATCACACCGGAAAACCTGCGGGCGATGGAACCGCATATTACAGACAGAACGGATGTGATTCTGCCCGGCGTCCCGCTGGATGTCGTCGCCTACGGCTGCACTTCGGCTTCGATGATCATTGGCGAGGAACGGGTCTTTGAGCTGATTCACGACGCCCGACCGGAGGCCAAGGCCACGACACCGATTACAGCTGCCTTTGCCGCATTCCGGGCCACCGGCTGCCAGCGTATTGGTGTTCTCACGCCTTACTCGGACGAGGTCAATCAGTTTATCCGCAGCTATATCGAGTCCAAAGGCTTTGAAGTACCGGTATTCGGCTCATTCAATCAGGATGATGACAATACCGTCGCGCGTATCTCTGCCGACAGCATGCGCGACGCCGCGCTTCAAATCGGGAGCCACGACTCGGTTGATGGTGTATTTGTATCCTGCACCAGTCTGCGCCTCGCTCATTGCGTTGCTGATATTGAAGCCGCGCTGGGCAAACCGGTCACCTCGTCGAATCATGCATTGATCTGGCACAGTCTGAGACTGGCAGGCATCAACGACGCGATCGACGGTTTCGGCGAGCTCTTTCGCTTACCTGCCTGAGCCTACTCTACAAAAAGAACCAATGCCCCGGAAAATCTTGGTGGTCGAGCATCACGATGAACCGCGTGACGACCTTGCATCAACGCATCTCCCCAAACTCGGCTTCACACTGGAATGTTACCGACCCTTTGCTGGGGAACTACTGCCCGAACTCGACGAGGATACGGCTGGGGTGGTGATCACCGGTGGAGCAGCCAATGTCGACGAGATGGATCAGTACCCGTATCTGCGCGATGAATCACAATGGATCGAGCAGTGTCTGAAGCAGGACATTCCGATCCTTGGACTGTGCCTGGGCGCCCAGCTTCTTGCCCATGTGCTGGGCGCTTCGGTCACACCGCATAAGGACGGTGCGCAGGAGTTTGGCCTCTATCCGATCGAACCGATTAATCCCGAGCTCGGATTCGTCCCCGATCACTTCTTTGCTGTTCATTTTCACAGCCGGGGATTCGAGATTCCAAAGGGAGCCGAGGCTCTTGCTGCAGGAGACATCTTTCCCAACCAGGCTTTTCGCTATGGGCCCAAAGTCCTCGGCACTCAGTTCCACCCCGAATGCACACTAGCCATTCTGCGTAGATGGCAAGCGTTGGAAGTCGCTCCCTGGCACGAACCTGGCGTACAAGCCAGAGAAGAGCAGGACCGACTGGCGGCAAAGCACCTTGACAATACGCAGCATTGGTTCGAACAGCTGCTCGGTGACTTCTTTGCTTCGCCGTCCCGTTCTTCGACCTAGTTATACGAAGTACCAACGGAGTATCAAATATGTCGCTACCTGAAGTTTCGATCAGCCAGTCGCATCACAATGATGCTGCTCTTGTGGAGCAGGCCTGTCCGGGCAGCGTCAGCGAAGTGTTGACCCCTGATCGATGCACACTTGCCCGCGACACCATTTCCCGTTGGAATAGTTACGAACCTACGGTGCTGCATTCACTTGACGGGCTTGCCGGAGAGATTGGCATTGGTTCGCTTTATTACAAGGATGAAAGCACACGCTTTGGTCTGGGCAGTTTCAAGGCGCTGGGTGGCGCTTACGCTGTCCAGCACGTACTGCGTCAGGCTCTGGACGCTGACGGTCCGGATGCGGATGTCAGCCTTGATGACATTAATGTGCAGCGTTTTGCACAAATGGTGGAAAAAATCACCGTCGTCACGGCCACGGATGGCAATCACGGACGGTCTGTGGCCTGGGGTGCGCAACGCTTTGGCTGTCAGTGCATGATCTACATGCATGAAAACGTCAGTCAGGCGAGACAGGAAGCGGTAGAGGCTTTTGGCGCAACCGTCGTGCGGGTGGCGGGAAACTATGATGATTCGGTCCGCCAGGCAGACCACGATGCCAAAGCCAATGGCTGGCATATCGTGTCCGATACCTCGTATCCGGGATACATGGAGATTCCCCGGGATGTGATGGCCGGCTACACCCTGATGACCACCGAAGCCATGGACCAGCTGCCCGAAGGGGTTGCCCCCACCCATGTTTTCATCCAGGGTGGGTGCGGCGGCCTCGCCGGCGCGGTGGCTGCCGATCTGTGGCACCACTACGGCGAGAAGATGCCGCACCTGACTGTCGTTGAGCCGGTGCCGGCGGCCTGCCTTTATGAAAGTGCACGGGCCGGCGAACCACAGCTCGTCAATATCGTTGACGAAAGCCTGATGGCGGGTCTGTCGTGTGGAGAAGTCTCTTTACTCGGATGGCAGATCCTGAAGCCCGGTGCCCGCCACTTTTTGACGATCTCGGATGC
>CAYSMI010000051.1:0-10288 GCA_964432165.1 uncultured Acidiferrobacter sp. | reverse complement strand
AGCGGGCCAGTGCGTCCAGTGTCACCGCGGTGGTTATGAAGGCGACAGCCGGGTACCGAGATTGGCCGGGCAGCAGGTGGATTACCTTGAAAAAACCATGCTGGATTTCAAGAACAAGATCCGGATGAATTCCCCGGCCAAGGGGTCATTGCTCGGGGCGTATTCCGAAGAGGAGATTCGGGCGATGGCGGAGTACCTTGCGGATTTTTAGCGGAGGCGCGCCTACGCTGTGCGGATGCCTTCCCGGAAATTGCTACTGGGCGGGCCGTAGCAGTGCCCTGATCTCTGGATCAGTGCTCAGATTGTGGGCGCTCTGGCCTTCGTTGTCCCTGGCGTTGCGAGTCGCCCCCTGAGACAGGAGCAGTTCAACAATATGCCTGTGGCCGCGTTCCGCTGCAATCATGAGGGCTGTGCGACCGCGGTCATCACGGGCTTGGGTTTGGGCACCGTGTTCGATTAAAAGTTGCACGGTCCGGACCGCATCACGGGGCGGAACTTCGTTGGTGTGCCCCGCGGCCCACATCAGCGCGGTCAGGGACTGTCCGTAGCGCTCTGTCGCGGACTCCCCGGCTTCAAGAAGCAGGTCGACGATCCGGCTGAACCCCTTGCCGGCGGCATAGACCATAGCGCTTTTGCCCGTGGCATCTAGGCCGCCTATCCTGGCGCCGCTGGTGAGCAGCATTTTGACGATTCGGGGATTTCCAGTGTAGGCCGCCGAGATCAGCGGTGTCACCTTGCGGCGGTTCGCGGTATTGGGGTCTGCACCCTGCGCCAGCAGGAGTTTGACGGTCCGTCGGCGGTTGGCCGTTACGGCCTGCAACAGCGGCGTACTGCCGCGGACACTGACAGCGTCAATGGCGGCGCCGCGCGACAAAAGAAACCGGACAAACTCGGTTTCACCCAGACTTGCGGCCCGGGCAAGTGGCGTGTTTCCCTGATTATCCCGTGCAGAGATCGAAGCACCGCGCGAGAGCAGTTCCTCGGCAAGATCGATGCATCCCCGGTCCGCGGTATCAAAAAGGAAGAAGTTCAGGACCCGGTCGTTAAGTTGGTTTTGCTTGGTCAGGAACCTGATCCGGATATCTTCACAAGCCGGGGACTCGGTCGGCGTCGCCGAAGATGAATCCGCGGGGAAAAGAATAACCAGCGTTAGAAGCGGGATCAGGATTGCGGGCATGCGACGATAACTCCGTTGGGCGCGCACCGGCAGTGACCAGGGATGGGCCGGGCTGAGGTCAATCCGGGCCGGAGCCAAAACCGCGCGGCCGGGATCCACCCTGGCTTTGGCCCGTTTCAGCACATGGCCTAACCGGGCCGCTTTTCAAAGGTCGGAATATCCTCGGGAATATGATGAAAGGCCTGCTTGTCGCAGGTAAAGATTGCAACTGCCGGCGTAAAGACCGAAGGGTCGTCCAGCGTGCCCACTTTGACGACGATGGACCCAGGCCGGTTGGGCGTCTCTGAGGCAAGCCCCGTCCCGCAGTTTTCGCAGAAATGCCGGGTAACCGGGCGCTCCAGATCGGAGCGACGAAACTGCTTCATCTCCCCTTGAGTCAGGCGGAAGGCCTCCAGTGGAAAGATCATCAAGGCGGCCGGGTTTCCACCGCTGATGTACTGGCACTCACGACAATGGCAGTGCAGCGAGGCCTGCGCCTCGCCGTCAATCTCATACTGGATATCGCCACAGTAACAACGACCTGTTAGTTTCATTACTCCCTCCCGGGAGGTTCAGTCAGATGAGATAAACCTTAGCATGATTAATCGAGCGCTGATAGCGGGAAACGATGGTGCAGCCGCCGGCAATGATGGGTAATGGATCTTATCCCTAAATTCCCGGTCGATGTCCTGCAGGTCGTGACACCCAGTGCCGTTGGCGTGAGGTCTTCTGAGATTCTATAATTTCTTCACTGCCAGCCGGGTCAAATAGACTGCAATTCCGGCAAAGCCACCTGAGACCGACCAGATGCCCAACTACACTGCACCTTTGAGTGATCTGCGTTTTGCGCTGGATCTCGCTGGCCTCAAAGAGGTCGCGTCGTGGCCGGGGTTTGAAGACGCCAGTGAAGATGTGACCGACGCCGTGCTTGAGGAGGCCGCAAAGTTCGCGGCCAATGTCCTTGCGCCGATCAACCAGGCAGGAGATCAGGGCGGGCCTACAGTTGATGAGGGTGTAGTGACCACGTCTGATGCATGGCGGCAGGCATATGCCCAGTTCAGCGAAGCCGGCTGGACGGGTCTTGTCCTCGATCCGCGGTACGGTGGTCAGGGCTTGCCGCAGACCCTGGCCTGCGCTGTTCAGGAGATGTGGGACGCTGCCAATATGGCTTTCGGGTTGTGTCCGATGCTCTCGCAGACGGCCGCTGAAGCGATTTTCCTCAAAGGCAGCGATGAACAGAAAGCCCGGTATCTTCCTGCGATGGTGTCGGGCAAGTGGACCGGCACGATGAACCTTACAGAATCCCAGGCGGGATCTGATCTTGCCGCTGTACGGACTCGGGCGGTTCCGTGTGACGAGGGACATTACCTTTTGAGCGGACAGAAGATTTACATCACCTACGGCGAGCATGACCTTTCCGAAAACATCATCCACCTGGTTCTCGCCCGAACCCCGGACGCACCCGAGGGGGTTAAGGGTATCTCACTTTTTATCGTCCCCAAATTCATCCTGAATGAAGCGGGGCAACCCGGTGAGCGCAACGATGTACGATGTGTTTCACTGGAACACAAGCTGGGCATCCATGGCAGCCCAACGGCGGTGTTGTCTTACGGGGACAAGGGCGGTGCTGTGGGTTATCTTGTGGGAGAGGAAAACCGGGGCCTTGAATATATGTTCATCATGATGAACCGGGCCCGGCACGCTGTCGGTATCGAAAGCTATGCCATTGCCGAGCGGGCCTACCAACGCGCACTGACCTTTGCCCGCGAACGCGTTCAGGGCCGGGCGGTTGGTGATTTGAGCACCGACCGCGCGGCGATCGCCCGGCATCCCGACGTTCAGAGGATGCTTTTGAGCATGCGTAGCCGCATTGAGGCCATGCGGGCGCTTTCATTATTCACGGCGGCATCGGCAGATCGTGCGAGCCACCATCCGGATGCGGATGAGCGATCGCTCGGCCAGCGCCGGGTCGAGGTCCTGACCCCGGTGGTCAAAGGATGGAGTTCCGAGGTCGGTAACGAGATTACAGGACTGGCTCTGCAGGTGCACGGGGGCATGGGATTTATCGAGGAGACGGGCGCCGCCCAGCATTACCGTGACGCGCGGATCACCACCATTTACGAAGGCACGACCGGCATCCAGGCGGCCGATCTGGTGGGCCGCAAACTGCTCCGCGATGGAGGCGCAATGGTTAGTGAACTCATCGGTCTCATGCGCGCCGATATGGCTATCGTATCGGCAAGTCCTGCCGAAGCTGTCAAGGAGGTGGGCAGTGCAGTGCTTACCCTGATCGAAAGCCTTTCAGACGCAACGGCGGCGATGCTGGAAAGCGCCACCCGTGATCCGAGAAGCCCATTTCATAAGTCCTTCGACTATCTCATGCTGTGGGGTGTTGCTGCAGGCGGATGGCAGATGGCCCGTGCCGCAAACGCAGCGCAGCAGATACTGGATGCTGGCCAGGGCGATTCTGATTTTTGCCACGCCAAGATCCTGAGCTGTCTTTACTATGCACGCCAGGTACTGCCCCAGGGGCGGGCCCATGCCGAGGCGATCCAGGCGCAGGATTTACCGGCACAAGCCCTCGATCACTGGGTCGCCTGAACTCACGCCAGTTTTAGCCCGTTGGTCACGGGGCGCTCCGGCTTTGCCAGGACCACCGACCCGTCTTCCTGCGGAAAGCCCGTGACCAGGCACTGGGAGCGGACCGGGCCAATCTGTTTGGGCGGAAAATTCACCACGCCGATCACCTGAACCCCCACGAGGTTTTCCGGCTCATAAAGCTCGGTGATCTGCGCACTGGACTTGCGCACCCCGATCTCAGGACCGAAGTCGACATGCAGTATATAGGCGGGCCGGCGCGCCTCCTTGAAGACCTCTGCAGACACGACGGTGCCGACGCGAAGGTCGACCCGCGCAAATTCATCCCAGCTGATGGTTTCCATGGTGCTTCCTTGAACGAGAAGTAAAGATCAGTCAGCAGCGCGGTCGGTAAGACCGAGCGCCCGTCGAACGGGTTGACAGTCTGCCGGAATCCGGGGCGTACTGCCAAGAACATCATGAGCCCGCAGCCAGTCGCCAAGGGGGCGAAGCAGGGGTTCATCAAGATGCGACTGCAAAAGGCCCAGCACGCGGGGAATGTGCGTCAGGTAGAGCGGCTTGTCATCCCGCAGGGCGAGCCGGCTGAAGATCCCGGCGACCTTGCAGTGGCGCTGTGCAGCGAGCACCCGGTACCAGAGTTTGAAGTTATCCACATCAAGAAGGGGCATCGCTTCAAAATACCGCTGCTTCATCTGTTCGGCGAGCGATGGCGGAAAATCCCGTCGTGCGTCCTCAAGCAGGGACATCAGGTCATAGGCCATCGGTCCGATCAGCGCGTCTTGAAAATCCAGAAGCCCTATTCTCTGAAGCGGGACATCTCCGGGAAGGCGCATCAGGTTGTCCACATGGAAGTCCCGCAGCACCAGGGAGATCGCGGGTGTTGGCAGCGAGGCAAAAACCCGCTCCCAGATCTCCTGGTAGCGGCGACGCGCTTCAGATACGACAGGGTTGCCCGAGATAAGAGGCAGGAACCAGTCAGGCAGGAGGATGGCTTCGTTCATAAGCGCATCGAGGTCATAAGGCTTTAATGCATCAAGGCAGGCATTGGGCTGTCTGTGAAGATGCGCCAGAAGATCTGTCGCCTGTGCATAAAGGGTATCAGGGGACTCTCCCCCATCCAGAAGCTGGGTGAAAGTCTGGTCCCCGAAGTCCTCAATGAGCGCAAATCCGTTGGCCACGTCTGAGCGCAGGACGGTCGGTGGCCGCATCCCGAGGTCAACAAGATGGCTGCCGATATCAAGCCATGCCGTGAGGTTTTCAGTCTGGGGCGGGGCATCCATCAGTAGCCAACCATGCTGGCCGTCGTCAAGTTGGAAATACCGGCGGAAGGAAGCGTCCTGTGGCATCGGCACAAGACGGCTGTCACCGAAGCCCGCCTCAGACAGGAAAGTCCGGCGCAGGGCATCTCGCGTGGGGGACGAATTCATCAGGGATCAGAAGATACCATGCAGGTACCAGTTGCCGCTGTCGAGATCACGGAATACCCATGCCCTTAAAGCGGCGGTTCTGGCGTGGTAGTAATCACGGCGGATAGGCTGGCTGTCCCACCAGCCGCTGCAGATGCGTTCGCGTTGACGCTGCAGGAGCAGCGGCTGGTTTCCCAGGACCAGTTGTCCCTGTGACACCCGGACAGAGCGGGGCGTTTCGAGCAGCCAGAGCGGCCGCTGTGCGCCATGCGATAAGCTGCCGGTTTGTCCGGCTTTGCATCGGCCCCAGGCTTTTTCAGGCCGGTGATCCGGCTGCACACAAAGACCCTGTACAGCGTGCCGTCCGAGCCGGTTCTGCAGACGTTCAACCAGTGATGTTCCGTGGTCTGCTGTCTTGGGCAGGATCGAAAAGATGTCTTCGCTCGACAAAGGCAACGGCGCAAAACGGTTGACCTTCAGCGCAAGACAGGTAATGACATCTTTGGTCTTAAATTTTTCAAACGCCAGCCGGGAGAGTTTCATAAGGCCGACGGGGTCTCGGTGCGGCTGTGTCAGGTATACCGGGATTCGATGTGACAGATTGGGCTCATTGACGAGCTGCCATTCGAGTCGCTCTGCCAGAATGTGATGCCGGATGAGGTGGATCTGCAGCTTTCCCAACAGGGTCTCCATAAAAGGCGCAAGCTGTTCGGCATCGACAATGCCGGTATCAAATACGATCTTCTGGCGGAATACAGGCGGTGGTGTGATCGCGGTCTGTGGATCGGGATGCTGCCCCAGCAGTTTATCCAACTGCTGCACAAGATCCGGACCCAGCCGCCGGGCCAGCCCATCTCTGGGCAGACGCAGCAAGTCACCCAGAGTATTGATACCAAACCGGTTCAGTGACCGCTGTCTTTTGGTATCGGTGACCAGCGATCGTGCCGGCAGTTCGCGTATGGCAGAGCGGATATGCTCTTTGGCGGTCATGCATAACGGTTTTCCGGCGCGGGCGCACAGTATTGCGCTGGCGGGCGTGGGCATCACGCTGACGCAGGGCGATTGCGCTTCGGAAGTGATCCACGACCGGATCTGTTCGAGAAGCTGTGTGACACCACCAAAAAGGCGTGTGCTGCCGGCAATATCCAGCAGCAGACTGTCCTCAACAATAGTGACGGCAGGCGTCCAGTCGCCTGCCAGCATGGCAAGGCGCTGGAGATAGGCATTCTCGGCTGACACATCCCGGGGTATGGCATGTAGCGCAGGGCTCAGGGTCTGCGCTGCAGTGAGTGTCATCCCGACCTGTATACCGCTCCTTTGGGCCGAGTGGTTTGGCGTAACCACCTTATGCACCTGGCCCTGCTGGGTATAGACAGCCATTGGCTGTTTTCGCTTCACCTGCCCGAGCGCTTCCAGGGGTAAAAAAGGAAAAGACACAGCAAGCCAGAGATGATCCAGAAGTGTTGGCTGCAGCGCATCAGGAAGTACTGCTGGCGGAACTTTCTCGAGTTTTGGCTTCCGGCGGTCGGGTGGTGCCGAGGCGGGGCAACTTCCCGGATTCTGGTGCGCCCGGACCATTAGCCTGATCCTTCTTTTGTCGTGAATTTTGTCGTGAAACTGGAGGAGGGATGCTGCACCACCAGATTCTGGCGCAATGGTCCACCGCGACACTTAATCAGGTCGATACGCACACCATCGCCGGTATTTCGGCAGTGCAGTTTTAATGCGGCCATGCTATGGGTATTAAGGGCGCTTTCATCCTGAAAGCAGATACCCAGCCCGCCTCCGTATTCGGCAGCAAGTTGCAGCCGCCGTGTGGCAGACTGATGCAGCCTGCCCGGCCAGCACAGTACAGCACTGCACGCACGTGAGCGTAATGCCTGTTCTGCCGACCACAGGATGTCTGCCCGATCCGTTGTGCTGATTAGCAGGATTTTCGATAGTTCCAGGCTGTTCTGACTTAAGCCGGGTGGGTAGGGTATGGTAGGTGGCGCAATCCAGACCTGCCAGGGGCGTGAAGGCATGACTTCGCCAAGGGCCGGCATCAGCAGCCACAGAGGGCTGTAGGTAATATCTTCTACCAGGATTTCAGTCAGGGCATACTGGGGCCATCCGCCACCGGGCAGATGTCGGTCAAGGACGGCGAAACCGGTTGCGACAGCATCCTCTGGTCGGGCTGCTTTTCTGCCGCGCCAGATATCCCGCCGTTTCAGGCAGGATTCCAGGCTCATGGCAGAGAATCGTTTCGTATCACGCCTACACCAATCCCCTCAATAGCGAGGGGCTGCTGACGCAGATCAATTCGCACAGGATCAAAGTCGGGATTTCTGGGAAGCAGGGTAACGATATTTCCCCGGCGGCGAAATTCCTTGACCGTCACTTCGTCTTCCAGCCGGGCTACCACAATCTGCTTATTGGCAGCTTCCCGGGTGCGGTGCACAGCCAGCAGGTCACGGTTGAGAATGCCGGCGTCGCGCATACTCATGCCGCGCACCCTTAGCAGGTAGTGGGCCCGGGGACTGAATAGCCTGGGCGGCAGGGGATAATGGTCTTCGATGTGTTCAGTAGCCAGAATCGGATTTCCGGCGGCTACTTCCCCAATCACAGGCACACCGGACGGCGCCAGCAACCGTATGCCCCGGGATGTCCCAGACTGAAGTTCGATAGCGCCTTTGCGCGCCAGTGCCCGCAGATGCTCTTCGGCCGCATTGGCCGAGCGAAAACCCAGGTGCCTGGCAATGTCGGCACGGGTTGGGGGCATGCCAGTGGTATCGACAAAGGTCTGGATACACTCAAGCACCTGCAGTTGCCGTGCGGTAAGAGGTCTGTTCATGAGGATGTCCGGAGTTGGGGAAAGTTCTGGCAGATTTTCTGAATACTGTTTATATATACAGTTATTTTCAAACCCTGTCTAGTTCTTGATCACACCAGATCATCCCGATGCACATTGCGAGATGGGCTAAGTGTTAGGTTCTGGACTACAATCAGATGTTCGTTCCTTTTTGTCTTTGCGGTCCATGAAATCTCAGCCACAGATACTGACGGTGGTTCACCAGGACACCTCGACGCCGGGCTTTATTGGGAGAAACCTTTCCCAGCGGGGATATTCGCTGGATCAGTACTGCCCCTGCCTTGGAGCTGAACTGCCCCGGAATCTTTCACACTATGACGCCGTGATTATTTTCGGCGGGCCGCAAAGCGCTACCGACGACCATGTTGCCGGTATCCGGGCTGAACTCGACTGGCTGGAAACAACGGCGCTTCCATCAAAGATTCCGCTTCTTGGGATTTGCCTTGGCGCCCAGCAGTTGGCACGCGTACTCGGCGCCAACGTCGGACCGCGTGGAGACGGGATCGTGGAGATCGGGTACTGGCCGGTTTCTCCCACCACGCAGGGGACGGCCTTTCTGCCGCAAAAGACGACTTTCTATCAATGGCACTCGGAAACCTTTGAGATTCCCTCGGGGGCGATCCATCTCGCGCAAAGCGATTCGTTTTCCGGCCAGGCATTTTCCTATGCGGACCATGCCTTTGGAATTGAGTTCCACCCCGAAATCACCCGGGATATGGTCAATCACTGGTGCACTTCAGAGCGGGGAAGTCCCAAATTGAAGCTTCCCGGCGCGCAACCGCACGACGCACAACTGGCCAGCCACTCGCGTTGCGCGGGTGACGCTCGCGGATGGCTGGATCACTTCCTGGACCACTATCTACTGCCCGTTTCCAAGGCTAAAGCCGTTTAGGGAGCGGCATGGTCTGCGGAATTCCCACCGGGTATTCAGGGGGCCTTTTCAAGTACCAGCAGGACAATCGCGCCGCTTAACAGGATCACGCCAATAATCTCGGTCCGGCTGACTTTCTCTCGAAAGAACACCACCGAGACCAAAAATGTAAAGATCAGTTCGATCTGGCCAAGTGCGCGAACATAAGCAGCGTGCGTCAATGTAAACGCCATGAACCAGAAAATCGATGCGGCCCAGCCTGCGAAACCGACCATGGCGCAACTGCGCCACTGCGTGAATGTCCGTTGAATCTGTCCAGGTTGAAAGATGCGTAGCCACACGAGCAGAATCAAGGTCTGGATCGTGGTCGCGATGGCGAGTGTGTAGGCGGAGCGCATCAGCATCCCGCTTTCCTCAAGAGACAGTGTCGCTCCGCGAAAGAGGACGGATGCAAGACCGAGCGCAAAGCCGCAGGCGAGACCCACCAGGGTCGCTTTTTGCTTGAGCCCAAAGAGCAGTGCCGATGGTGAGAGTCGGTTTCGACCAAGCGTCATCACCATCACGCCGGCAAACGCGATCAGAATCGCGATCAGGCCCCGCCCTGAAACGCTCTCCTGCAGGAGCAGGGCTTCCAGCAGGATGACCAGTACCACCTCTGTTTTCGATAGCGCAGTACCGACTGTGAAATTTGAAAGAGAGAACAGCCACATCAGCAGAAAGGTGAAGACGATCTGCGCGATGGCCCCACCGATCACCCAGGTAGCAAACTCGGAATTGACGACCGGTAAGGAAGATCCGGGAAGCGAACTGACAACCGCCAGCCAGACCAGCGCAAAGGGAAGCGCGTACAGAAAACGTACCGAAGCTGCACCCAGATCGGTCAGTTCCGACTTCAGTTGACGTTGTAGTGCAGAGCGCAGGTTCTGAAAAAACGCTGCGGCGATGGTAACGGGAATCCAGAGCATGGCGGGGATTATCGTTTACTGATCAAGGTAGGGTGGTTTGGCGCGACTGACGCTTATCAAGGCGAGGGGTCCCACGCTGTATCCAGATACTCCCTGAAGAAGGCGGCTGTCGGCGCCACTGAGACCGCTATACTCCGTTTCGCTGCAGAACGCCGTTGGCTTCCTTCGAGGGCTGTGAAATGCAGTGACAGGAACTGAATCAACATAACCATCCGCCTGGGTGCAATCATTGACTGCTCATTCTGCGATTTTGGCACATGGCGCGATGCTGCTATTTTCAGCAGTGGTCGCGGGCTCGTTCAGTCTGGGTCATATCATTGCCAACGATATCAGTCCAGCGGCGCTGAACGCGCTGCGGTTTCTGCTCGCTGCGCTGGTGATGGCGGTCTGGACCTGGCATACCTGTGGGGTGTCCCGTCGTGATCTGGAATCGGCATGGCG
>CAYSMI010000050.1:7598-10305 GCA_964432165.1 uncultured Acidiferrobacter sp. | reverse complement strand
ACGCAGCAAGCTGGCTGGAGACCCTGCTTCCCGCAGATCTCGTCGATCTTGAAGAAAACATTCAGCGTTACAGTTTTCTGACCAACGATTCCGGCGGCATCATCGATGACCTGATGGTGTACCGGCTCGATAACGAGTACTGGCTGGTCGTCAATGCTGCCAACAAGGAAGACGACCTTGCGCTGATGCGCGAACGCGCGACCCCCGGGGTCGAGATAAACGCCCGTGCAGATCTGGCCCTGATCGCCCTACAGGGTCCGCATGCGGCGACCGCACTGGAGCCCGTCGGTCCCGGAATCGGACGCCTGCGCTTCATGACGGCTGCCAGAATGACGATCGCCGGAGTGGACTGCTGTGTGACCCGCAGTGGCTACACCGGAGAGGACGGTTTCGAGGTCTCTACGGATCAGGAGTCGGTTGAGGAGCTCACCCGTGCGCTTCTTGCCCTCGACGGGGTCGAACCGGCAGGCCTTGGGGCGCGCGATACCCTGCGCCTTGAAGCGGGTCTTTGCCTGCATGGCAGCGACATCGGGCCGGATATCTCTCCGGTGGAAGCGGGACTTGCCTGGGCGATCCCCCGATGCCGGAGGCGAGGCGGCGCCCGCCCCGGAGGCTTTCCAGGCGAAGGGAGGATTCTGGAAGAAGTCGAACACGGGTCCGCCCAAAAGCGGGTCGGCATCCGGCCAGACGGAAAAGCGCCTGTCCGGGCGCACACACCCTTGCACGGCTCTGACGACATCTCAGTGGGCGAAGTCACCAGCGGCGGCTTTGGGCCGAGCGTGGGTGCGCCCATCGCCATGGCTTTTCTCCCCGGTTCACTGGCCACGCCGGGGACGCAACTCAAAGCACAGGTTAGAAACAAAGCATTACCGGTTACGGTCTGCCGGCTGCCGTTTGTTCCTCACCGCTATCACAATAAGACAAAGGAGACATCACCCAATGACTGACCTTAAATTCACTGCCGATCACGAGTGGGCGCGCCTCGAGGGAGATGTTGTCACCATCGGCATCACGGATTACGCCCAGGACCAGCTCGGTGAGCTGGTTTATGTGGAACTCCCGGAGACTGGAATTGACGTGAGCGCAGGGCAGGAGGTCGTCGTGATCGAATCGGTCAAGGCCGCGGGGGATATCAAGTCGCCTGTTAACGGCACGGTAATAGAAGTCAATCAGGCGCTCAGTGACGAACCGGAGAAGGTCAACGAAGATCCCACCGGTGAGGGCTGGTTCTATCGTGTCCGGATCAGCTCCGCAGCAGATCTGGATGCATTAATGGATAAATCCGCATATCAGGACCTCATCAGCAGCCTGGACTGACCACCCCGATCACGAGGAGCAAGAGCGATGACGCAGCACCGTGCAACATTGACTGAGCTTGAGATGCATGGCGACTTTATCCGCAGACATATCGGGCCCTCCGATGTGGACATCGAGAAAATGCTGTCCGAACTTGGCTGCACCAGCGTTGACGATCTGATTAATCAGGTTGTTCCTGCCAATATTGTCAGCGAGCGCGCGCTCGAACTGGATCCGCCGCGCAGCGAACGGGCTGCCAGTACTCATCTGCGTCATATGCGCCACCGTAACCAGGTCTTCGTCTCCATGATCGGCTGCGGCTATCACGGGACTGTGATGCCTCCCGTCATCCGCCGGAATGTTTTTGAGAATCCCGACTGGTACACGGCCTACACCCCTTATCAGGCCGAAGTCAGTCAGGGGCGGCTTGAAGTCCTGCTTGGCTTCCAGCAGATGATCTGCGATCTCACAGGGATGGAACTCGCCAATGCGTCCCTGCTGGACGAAGCGACCGCCGGCGCAGAAGCGATGAGTATGTGCCGGCGTCTGTCCAAGGCCAAATCAAACGTGTTCTTTGTTGATCACCGGGTGCATCCACAAACCCGCGCCGTCATCGAGACTCGAGCAGGGTTTATGGGATTCGAAGTTCTGGTTGGCGATCCTGAAAAGGAATTGGGCCGTCGTGAGTGTTTCGGCATCCTGCTTCAATACCCCGCCTCGACCGGCGACCTGCACGACCTCAGCGGTATCATCAGCACAGCACATGAAAAGGGGGCCCTGGCCGTTGTGGCGGCAGATCTCCTCTCGCTGACCCTGGTCAAGCCGCCGGGTGAGATGGGTGCCGATGTCGTTATTGGCAACTCCCAGCGCTTTGGGGTTCCCATGGGCTATGGTGGGCCCCATGCCGCGTTTTTTGCCACGCGTGATGCGCACAAGCGCTCTATTCCCGGACGCATTATCGGGGTCTCCAAAGATGCCCAGGGCCGCCCGGCGCTTCGCATGGCCCTTCAGACACGCGAACAGCATATCCGTCGGGAGAAAGCCACCAGCAATATCTGCACAGCCCAGGTGCTGCTCGCCAATATTTCAACGCTGTATGCGATGTATCACGGACCGGAAGGGCTGCAGACCATTGCCAACCGGGTCCATCGACTCACCTGCATTCTGGCCCAGGGTCTTACCCGGATTGGCTACGAAATTGTCGATAAGCATTTCT
The DNA here is from genome assembly GCA_964432165.1 of uncultured Acidiferrobacter sp. Classification (GTDB taxonomy): domain Bacteria; phylum Pseudomonadota; class Gammaproteobacteria; order Arenicellales; family UBA868; genus UBA868. Next base: position 7,793 of record CAYSMI010000050.1, on the reverse strand, counting down.
TCGACACCATCGCAGTGCATGTTCCTGGGCTTGCGGGGAAACTCGCCGCCCGTGCACGCGAATCACGGATCAATCTTCGGGTAATCGATGCCGATCACCTCGGGATCAGTTTCGATGAGACCACCAAGCGGGAGAACCTGCTGACCCTCTGGCGGGTCTTTGATACCCACGCGCATCATCGCCTCGATATTGACG
>CAYSMI010000050.1:0-7498 GCA_964432165.1 uncultured Acidiferrobacter sp. | reverse complement strand
GAGTATGCGGGGCTGCTTTGCATCCGGGCCTTTCATCAAGCCAATGGTCAGGGTCACCGGGATGTCTGCCTCATCCCCTCTTCGGCACACGGGACCAACCCTGCCAGCGCAGTGATGGCGGGAATGCGGGTGGTGATCGTCGCCTGTGACGATGACGGGAACGTCGATCTCAATGATCTTCGGGACAAGGCCGCCACCCATCAGGAAGAACTCGCCGCATTAATGATTACCTACCCGTCCACGCATGGCGTCTTCGAGGAGAAGATCCGAGATATCTGCCAGATCGCGCATCACCACGGCGGGCAGGTGTACATGGACGGAGCCAATCTTAATGCGCTGGTGGGGATCTGCAGGCCGGCCGAGATTGGCGCGGATGTTGCGCATATCAACCTGCACAAGACTTTCGCCATACCTCACGGGGGAGGCGGACCCGGTATGGGGCCGATCGGTGTGCTTTCCCATCTCGCACCGTATCTGCCTGACCATGTAATGGTTGAGGGCGTGAACCCGGCCTCAGGAGGACACGCCACCATTGGCCAGGTATCTGCTGCCCCCTGGGGTTCTGCCAGCATCCTGCCCATCTCCTGGGCCTATATTGCGCTGCTGGGTAACTCCGGGCTTCGCCGCGCTACCGAGATCGCGATCCTCAACGCCAATTACCTGGCCAAACGGCTGAACCCCCACTTTCCCGTGGTGTACACCGGAACAAACGGTCTGGTGGCCCACGAATGCATCGTCGATCTGTCGGCGATTCGCGAGTCCTGCGGGATTACTGTTGAGGATGTTGCCAAACGGCTGATGGATTACGGCTTTCATGCGCCCACGATGTCCTGGCCCGTGCCGGATACCTTCATGATTGAACCGACCGAGAGCGAATCACGTGATGAACTCGACCGGTTCTGTGATGCGTTGATCTCGATTCGCAGGGAAATCGCTGAAATTGAATCCGGACAGCAGGATGCCGATGATAATCTGCTCAAAAATGCCCCTCATTCCCTGCATCTTCTGACCCAGGGCGAATGGAACCGGCCTTACCCTATCGAAGCGGCCTTTTTTCCCTCCAGCGCCACGCGTCGCGACAAATACTGGCCTCCCGTTGGACGCGTAGACAACGTCCATGGTGATAAAACACTAGTGTGTAGCTGTCCGCCTATTGACTATTACGAAGAAGAGCCAGAAGCACCGTGAGCAAGTATGGAAGCGTCAATGCCGAGCAGAAGGTTGCCCGGGTTCCTGTCAAGTTCGCGCCCACCGACCGCAACGCGCGTCTGAAAAAACCTGCCTGGATCAGAGCACGCTTTCCCGGGAGTCCGGAAGTCATACGTTTGAAGAAGATTCTTCGCGAGCGTGGACTGAATACGGTTTGCGAAGAAGCGAGTTGCCCCAACCTTGGGGAGTGCTTCGGCAACGGCACCGCAACATTCATGATTCTGGGTGACATCTGCACCCGCCGATGTCCGTTTTGTGATGTGGCGCATGGCCGGCCGCAAGCGGTCGATTCCGATGAAGCCACCCGCCTGGCCGAGACCGTCCGCCAGATGGGTCTAAGTTATGTAGTGGTGACGTCCGTCGACCGAGATGACCTCCGCGATGGCGGTGCCCAGCATTTTGCTAACTGTATCGGTGCGCTCAGAGCCGCCTGCCCCGGGATCGAGATCGAGATCCTGACGCCCGATTTCCGGGGGCGAGCCGAAAAGGCGCTCGACATTCTCGGCACCCGATTACCGGACATCTTCAACCACAACCTTGAAACGGTTCCTCGACTCTACAAACGAGTGCGACCCGGCGCCGATTACCAACACTCGCTGAGCCTCCTTAAGGCCTTTGGCGACCAATTCTCAAGCGTGCCAACCAAATCCGGTCTGATGCTGGGGCTTGGGGAAGACATCGACGAGGTCGTATCGGTAATGCACGACCTTCGCCAACACGGCGTGAGCCTGCTGACACTGGGCCAGTACCTTCAGCCCACCAGGCATCACCTGCCCGTCGAGCGCTACGTGCCTCCTGCGGAATTTTCATCACTGGCTGAAACCGGTTACGAGATAGGCTTTGCGCATGTGGCGTCGGCGCCGATGGTTCGTTCTTCCTACCACGCTGACCAGCAAGCGAGAGCCGCGAGTGAACACGGTTAAGCGACTCAAAACAGGGTGTTGCGTGCTATTTGTCGAAATATTCCCGTCACATTGTTACAGATCAAAGCCTCACCCAAATAAGGATGGGCGTGAATTTTATTAGAAATTCTGGGAAATTGGGTTTAAAAACACTACCGTATCGAGTTAAAGTTAAGGTAACACTTGCGGTTTGGGTTTCCAATTGGCCCCTTTGGTGGGGCGAAATATTGGGAAGCGCAGGTGACCAACAACCTACACTCACCAAGTGAGGGAGGAATTGTAATGAGACAAAAAACGACTGCTGTTCTGTCGGCTGCCGCGTTGGTACTTGGCATGGCCGGCACGGCGCAGGCAGGCACCCTCGAAGATGTACAGAGCCGGGGTGTCCTCCGCTGCGTCGTCAGCACCGGCATCGCGGGCTTTGCCCAACCGGACGCCAGCGGTGTCTGGGGCGGTTTTGACGTCGACTTCTGTCGTGCTACGGCCGCCGCTGTCCTGGGCGATGCCAGCAAGATTGAAGCGGTAACCTCCACCGGCAAGACCCGTTTCACCAAACTGAATGCGGGTGAAGGCGATGTCCTCTGGCGGAACACCACGATTACGTTCTCACGTGACGTTGGCGTGAAGCTGCGCTTTCATGGCGTGAACTACTATGACGGTCAGGGCTTCATGGTCAAGAAGAGCCTTGGTGTCAGTAGCGCCAGTGAACTTGACGGCGCCTCGGTCTGCATCCAGACCGGCACCACGACCGAGCTCAACCTGGCTGACTACTTCTCCTCCAACGGAATGAAGTACGAGCCGGTTACCATCGAGACCAACGACGAAGCGCGTCAGAACTATGAGGGTGACCGTTGCGACGTGTATACCACTGATGCTTCCGGTCTTGCATCGACCCGCTCAGCGTTGCCGGATCCAGACGCCCATATGGTGCTTCCTGAGATCATCTCCAAGGAACCCTTGGGCCCGGCGACCCGCCACGGCGACGACCAGTGGTCCGACATCGTGACCTGGGTGCTGAACGCCACAATCACGGCTGAAGAGCTGGGTGTTACCAGTTCCAACGTCGATGATATGAAAGGTTCCAACAACCCTGAAGTCCGCCGCCTCCTGGGCGTCGATGGCAGTCAAGGTTCGGAACTGGGTCTTTCCAACGACTGGGCTTACCAGATCATCAAACAGATCGGTAACTACGGCGAGATCTTTGAGCGCAACATCGGCGTGAATACCCCCCTGGGTATCGCACGCGGTCTCAACGCCCTGTGGACCGATGGCGGGCTGATCTATTCGCCGCCCTTCCGCTAAGCCGGGAACTGCTGTTAAAAGTTGTAACCGCACCGGAAGCCCTTCGGGGCTTCCGGTGCACCGCAGTGATTGGACTGCGCGAACCCCTCCAATGCACAAGGACCCCGCCGCGACGCAATGATCGAGTCTGCTCCGAGTACCCCCAATCCCCTTCTGCGGCTTTGGCGTAACCAGGAATCGCGCGGCGTCATTATCCAAATTCTGACCATGGCGGCGTTGTTCGCCTTCATGGCCGTCATCGCCCGTAATGTGGTGATCAACCTCGAGGCGGTAGGCAAGGAATTCAGCTTCGGATTTCTTCTGTGGCCGGCCGCATACGATATCGGCTTTTCACCTTTCCTGGAATACACCAACAAGTCCACTCATCTGCGTGCTGCTGTTGTAGGACTCCTTAACACGCTGCTGGTGGCCTTCTGGGGTTGCATCCTCGCGACGATGCTGGGGTTTGTCCTCGGAATCATGCGGCTTTCCAGCAACTGGCTGGTCAGCAAGATCTCTTACGTCTACGTGGAGTTCATGCGTAATGTCCCGATACTGATTCACATCCTGGCCATTTATTCCATCGTGGTGACGCTGTTGCCCCCGGCCAAAAAAGCAATCAATGTCGGGGCGGACGCATTTTTTCTTTCCAACCGGGGCTTTTATGTGCCGTCGCCGGTGTTCGAGGACGGCGCCGCATTCGTGGGTGTTATTATTCTGATCAGCATTGCACTGGTTTTCTTCTTCAAGCGCTGGTCGCGACGCATCCAGGACCAGACGGGAAAGATTTACCCAGTGCTGTGGATCTCGGTTGGTATTCTTGTTGCGCTACCCGGAATCGCCTTTCTCGCCATGGGCATGCCGCTTTCCTGGGATGTGCCGGTACTGAAAGGGTTTAACTTCAAGGGCGGCATGGCGATTAAGCCCGAGTTTCTCGCGCTCTGGCTGGGGCTCTCACTGTACACGGCGTGCTTTATCGCTGAGATTGTCCGGGCCGGAATCGTGGCTGTCAGTCATGGGCAGAGCGAAGCGGCTTTTGCAATCGGTCTGCGACCGAACCGGACCCTGCAGCTCATCATCATTCCCCAGGCTTTGCGGGTCATCGTACCGCCTTTGTGCAGCCAGTATCTCAACCTGACCAAGAACTCGTCCCTCGCAATTGCGATCGGCTATATGGATATCACGGCAACGCTGGGCGGCATCAGCCTGATGCAGACGGGCAAGGAAATGGAAACGATGCTGATTGTCATGGGGGTCTATCTGCTGATTTCCCTGCTGATCTCTGCCTTTATGAACTGGTTCAACCACCGTATCAAGCTCACTGAGCGCTAGGGGCGCCGCATGTCTGAAAGTTCGCATTACGCTCCGGGCACCCACCCCGATCTGCCACCGCCGACACGCACTACCGGCATTGTCGGATGGGTGCGGGGCAACCTGCTGTCTTCACCACTCAATGTGGCGCTGACGCTGCTGTCCATCTGGCTCTTATGGACGATCCTGCCACCCGCCATCCACTGGCTCTTCACCGAGGCGGTCTGGACCGCGAAGGACAGAAAGGAATGCTGGGCATTGATGGATGCACCCAGGGACGCTGGATGCTGGGCATTCATCCGGGGCAGTTTTGAGCTTTTTGTCTATGGCTGGTATCCCGATCCCGAGCGATGGCGCGTCAATCTGACCTTCATCCTGTTTATCGCCGCCATTTTCGGCGGACTCCGGGAGAAGATTCCGGGTAAAAAATACTGGCTGATCTTCGCAGCGGCTTACCCGTTCATTGCGGCGTGGCTTTTGCTCGGCGGATTCGGCCTGGAACCGGTGAGCACCAACAAACTCGGCGGTATCCTCCTGACCCTGGTGGTCGCCGTCACAGGGATCGCCTTCTCACTGCCGATCGGCATCGCGCTGGCGCTGGGAAGACGTTCCAACCTCCCGGCTTTACGAGGCATATGCGTCATCTTTATCGAATTTATCCGCGGCGTACCCTTAATCACCCTCCTTTTTGTAGCGTCGACCATGCTGACCTATTTTCTGCCGCCAGGATCCACTTTTGATCTTCTGATGCGGGTGCTGATCATGGTCACACTCTTTGGGTCCGCCTACATTGCTGAAGTAGTCCGCGGCGGTCTGCAGGGCCTTTCGGCCGGACAGTACGAGGCCGCGGATTCTTTGGGTTTGAGTTACTGGAGAGCTCACCAGCTGGTGATCCTTCCACAGGCGCTGAAGATCTCAATCCCAGGGATCGTCAATACCTTTATCGGTTCTTTCAAGGACTCCGTACTGGTCCTGATCATCGGGATGATGGATATCTTGGGCCTTGGCCGAGCCCGTCTGAATGACCCCGACTGGCTGGGACTCGCGCCAGAACTCTATATCTTTATCTCGCTGTTTTTCTTCATTAACTGCTTCTCGATGTCGCGCTACTCACTGAGCCTCGAGAAGAAACTGCACACGGGTCACTAAAAGTGGTCCCAACCAGACGGACTTAAATCATGAGCCAGGAAACGACGCCAGCATCGACCCAGCCGCAGCTGGACCCCTCTGATGCGAAAATCATTTCGATCAAAGGGATGCACAAATGGTTTGGGGACTTTCATGTTCTAAAAGACATCGACCTTGAGGTGGCACGCTCCGAGCGCATTGTCATCTGCGGGCCCTCGGGTTCCGGAAAGTCCACCCTGATTCGATGCATTAACCGCCTCGAAGAGCACCAGCAGGGTTCGATCATCGTTGACGGTACCGAACTCACGCAGGATCTAAAGAATATCGAAATTATCCGTTCTGAAGTGGGCATGGTTTTTCAACAGTTCAACCTGTTCCCACACCTCACGGTACTCGACAACGTCACGCTCGCCCCAATCTGGGTACGCAAGCTCCCAAGGGCAGAAGCGGAAGAGCAGGCGATGCAATACCTCGAGCGGGTAAAAATTCCCGAGCAGGCGGCCAAATACCCAGGCCAACTCTCGGGCGGCCAGCAGCAGCGTGTTGCGATCGCGCGTTCACTGTGCATGAACCCGCGCATCATGCTGTTTGACGAACCCACCTCAGCGCTCGACCCGGAGATGATCAAGGAAGTCCTCGACGTCATGATAGAACTCGCTGAAAGCGGCATGACGATGCTCGTGGTGACCCATGAGATGGGCTTTGCAACGGCGGTCGCTCACCGGGTGATCTTTATGGACGGCGGCGAGATTATCGAAGAAAAACCGCCCAAGGAATTCTTCGAGAATCCCGAACACGAGCGGACCAAACTCTTCTTAAGCCAAATCCTGCACCACTAGTTTTTGGATGCGGTAGCTCTGGTGGAACAGCAAAGGCTGCCGTAACGGCCTTTCCTCAGGCGGTTCTCAGGCCTGTCTCTTCGGCCCCCGCATCAAGGCGGCTGTGAAGCGGGCTGTTCCGGGGAAAATGCGCCAGCAGGAACTCCATCTGGTCAGCCAGAATCCGCCGGCCCGATAGATAGATGTACTCGGCGTGGGTCGGCACAAAAGGCACGGCAAGAAGCTGCATCCCGGATTCTTCCGGTGTGCGGTTGCCCTTGTGGTGGTTGCAGCGCTTGCAGGCCGTGACCACGTTCTGCCAGATATCCTGACCACCCCGGCTCAGCGGAGCGACGTGATCCCGTGACAGATCGATATTGCGAAACTGGCCTCCGCAATAGAGGCAGAGATTGGCATCACGCCGGAAAAGTGTCGTGTTGTTGAGCGGTGGCGCATAACTGGGAAGTCGCTTTAGGTGGGCCCGGGACTGCCCGATGGTACAGATAATCGAATGAATCGCCAGCGTACTTTGCTCTCCGGAGCGGGCGTTGATCCCGCCATGCACGGTGTAGAGAACAGATCCCATCGGATAGAGAATCTGTTCCAGACAGTGTAAGCGAACCGCCTCTTCGAAGCCGATCCATTCAATCGGCATCCCGGCTACGTCTGTTCGCAACACCCTAAGGCTCGCGTCGATCATCACTCCTCCGGACTGGATGAACGCTACTGTGCGTCAAATTGCCCGTATGATCAATACCCCCTGGCAGTCATGTCCTCAGGCTTCACGAAGCCGGGCTACCGGGTCCTCGTCAATGGGAAGGTGGATCAGGGCGGCAACCAGTCCGAGCG
>CAYSMI010000049.1:9062-10382 GCA_964432165.1 uncultured Acidiferrobacter sp. | reverse complement strand
ATCTACCTGTCTTGGGCCAGCCATGAAACTGAGTAAAAGATTTGATAGGATTCCTCAACGCTTTAGATTGGGAAAGATGAGGAGAACAAAATGAAAGACTACATGGTTACCCATACCTTTAAATCCGAGGAGATTCGCCAGCAATACTTTGCAATGGGCCAGGATATGACGCTGGACGATATTCGTGCGCAGATGAAAAACGATAACGCTTCTTTCCAGATGAACTGGAATGCAGGTGAGGACGATATGGTGATGTACTGCTGGTGGAAGGCCAACAGCCCCGAGGCGATCATCGAAACCCTGGGTGAGATGGGCGAGATGTTTCACAACGACGTCAAGGAAATGCCCAACATCATTGATGTGACCGACTGAATACCCTGCTCAGAGCGCGGCTGGCGAGCGCGATCCGCACGCCAGCCTGTTTTTTACGTTAGTTAGATTGATGCGGGTAGGTTGCGCCTACGAAATCGGCGCTTCAAACGGGGGCGTCCGGCCGGGCGCCCTCGCGCCCATCAACGCCATCAGTGTGATCGCGACAAGAATCAGCACACCTCCGGTCATAGATGATCCTGAAGGGATCTCCCCAATGCCAATCCATACGATGATGGGCCCGGCAATGACCTCGGTCATCGACAGCAGGGTCAGTTCGACCGCCTGCAGGTGTTTAGCACCTGCGGTAAAGAGCGCAAAACCGAGCCCGATCTGAAACCATCCCATACCGAGGCAATTCACTAGATCCACCCACGGGATGGAAAACTGCCAGCCTGAGAAACCAAGCCCCCCAAGGCCGTAGACCGACGCGACTATCGTCGCAATAAAAATCGTAATGAGTTTGTCGGTCCCGGACCGCATCCTAAGCGATATGGTAAGTCCGGCAAATCCCAGCGCCGCCACCAGGGCAAACCCTTCGCCGAGACCTTTTCCAAGGGATAGTTCTTCTCCGGCCATGATACCGATACCTGCAGCGGCCACGGTCATGGCGGCCCACATGTAGCCGGCGATCCGCTCGCCGAGAATGACCCAGCCTGCGAGCGCCGCAAAGAACGGGGCGCTTGCCAGCAGGAACATAGCGTTGGCAACGGTGGTGTATTCAAGAGCAAGAATGTAGCCGGCAAAAGCGGTCCCGAGGCACAAACCGCCCACCAGCGCCGGAAGACCGGCCCGGGTGAGTGTGTCGCGCACCTGTCCCCGGTAGCGCCAGCCCAGCCACAGACTGAGCGCCGTCAGCAGCGCAAGGGAGCGGTAAAGCAGCACATGCCAGGGACTCGCTTCCTGAATCAGGCGATAGAGAATACCCGAGGTACTCCAGAAGATCCCGGC
>CAYSMI010000049.1:0-8962 GCA_964432165.1 uncultured Acidiferrobacter sp. | reverse complement strand
GCTTCTATATGAAAGCCGTGTTCCCGGGCACTTTGTTCCAGCAGCGTTTCCCAGCCGATCTCCCGCCAACCCTTGCCGTTGACGGTGGCGATCAGTACGCCGCCAGTCTTTAAGCCCGTAAAGAGTTTGACAAGATCAAAGGGCTGGCTTCGCTGATGTGAAAAAACGCCCACACAGATCACGGCGTCATAGATTGACTCAATGACAAGCGTATCTGTCAGGTCCGCTTCATCCAAAGCGCGGTAGACACCGCGGGCTTTTGCCTTGTCCAGCATTTCCGGTGAAAGGTCGAGACCGTCGATATGGCGGTACCCAAGATCATGCAGCAGTTGACCCACGAGGCCCGTACCACAGCCCATGTCGAGAATGACGCTCTCCAACGAGGGCAGATATCCCTGCAGGGTCTCGACCGCAGCGTTGGGGGCCTGGTATCCGAACTCATCCAGGAGTTCGCTATCGTAGGTATCGGCCCAGTCGCGGTAGGCGAGACGCACCTCGTCACTGTCTTTTTCGCAGTAGTTGCGGGCAAGACGGGGATCGAGTGTTCCCGAACTCGGGCCTGGCGATGATGCAGGTTTGCTCACGATGACGTCACCGACTTGAGCGCATTACTCAGGGAAGCCACGCCGCCAAGCGACCAGCCCCCGTCGACCGGCAGAATGGCGCCCGTAATGTACGAGGCGAAAGGTGACGCCAGAAACATTGCGGCTGCCGCGATATCTTCCTTGTTGCCCTGTCGGCCCAGCGGTACCGATGTGGTGACCGCACTCTGCATTTCTTGGGTCGGGGCGAGGCGGGCCATTCCCTCGGTGTCTGCGATCGGGCCGGGAACGATGGAGTTGACCCGGATTCCGTCGCACCCCCATTCCATCGCCAGGACGCGGGTCAGCATATCAACACCGGCCTTGGCGGCGCAGACATGGGCCTGCATCTCCATCGGCTGGAATGCCTGGGGTGCGGAGATATTGATCACCGTGCTGCCGGGCTTTTTCAGACAAGGATAGGCACTTTGCAGGACATGAAAGGTCCCCAGCAGGTCAATATCCATTACGGCTTTGAAGCCGTTTGCAGACATACCCGCTGCCGGAGCTGGAAAGTTACCGGCAGCACCTGATATCAGCACATCAATCGGGCCAAAGCGTTCGCTGAAATCACGGCTGCAGGCAGCAATCGCCTCGTAGTCACGTACATCAGCGCTGAAACCGATTGCCTCGGTATGGGTGGAAAGCGCACTGACTGCGGTATCGACCTTCTCCTGAGAGCGGCTGACAACGCCAAGCTTTGCCCCAGCCTGGGCAAAGCCTTGTGCAATGCCGAGATTGATTCCGCTGGTGCCGCCGATCACAAGAACCTTGTGATCAGAAAAATTCCAGCAGGCAGTCACAGCCCGGGGTCGGTCAGCGTCGGCCGGTGAATGCCGGCGGGCGTTTATTGATAAAGGCGTCCAGTCCTTCCTGGCCGTCGGCGCCCGTCATGTTGGCGCCGATCTCCTGGGTCTCAATATCGGTCTGCGTCGTGAAGTCGTTATCGAGACTCGCATGCAGCATACGCCGGGAGGAGGCAAAGGCCTGGGTGGGACCCTTGGCAAACGTCTGTGCAAGGGCGACTGCGGATTCCAGCGCTGTGCCCTTGGGGACGGTTCGGGTGGCAAGGCCCCACTCGACGGCTTCGGCGGCCGACAGTTCTCGATTTTCAAAAATAAGTTCCTGTGTCCGGCGCAGCCCGATCAGACGGGGCAACAGCCAGGTGGAACCCCCATCGGGGCTGAGACCCGCGGCCGTATACGCCAGACGGTAACGGGCTGTTTCATCCACCAGCACGATATCGCCGACCAGGGTCATGGGAACACCGCCGCCGGCTGCCATCCCATTGACTCCGACCACGACCGGTTTGGGCATGGTCAGCAGAATCTGCTGCGCCTTGTGCCACTCGTCGGCGATGGTGACCAGTTGCGCGGAGTTGTCGCCGAACGATTTGAACTCCTTGAGATCTCCGCCGAAACTGAACATCGGCCCATGGGCACTGAATACCACCGCGCGGATCGCGTGGTCGTTTTGTACATGATCTGCTGCGGCAAAAAGATCCAGCGCCATCTGTCTGGAGAGGGTGTTTCCGGATTCGGGTTGGTTGAGACAGATAACGGCGACCGGTCCGTCGCACTGATAGTCCACGTGGGAAAGTTCCAATCGAATCTCCATCAATCACGGAAAGGGGGGGCAATGATGACCCAACTGGGAAGGATGATCAAACCTCGGATCTGTGCACCGGGAACAAGGATGAACTCCCTATCGGATGGGTGCTACCATGGGGGTTTTCGGGAGCATTCTGGGGAGAGCGTGAGATGGCGATGGGTAAGAAGACAACCCTTGAGGTAGAGCTGCATCAGGATACGGTGGAGATGCTGGAATACGCGAAGGAGACCTATGGATTTCGCAGCACCTCCAAGGCCTTGCGGGTTATTCTGGACTATATGGTGGCAGACGCTGACTGGGAGGAGGTCTTTATGAACCAGCGTTGCCTTCGATGCGGCAGCGGCCAGGGCTGGCAGCGCCCCGAATCCTAACCACGGCCTTTTTGAGTAAACCTTAAGCGGAGCGAAGCGATGGCAAGTCAGGTGCGAGCGATCAAACAGGAGCAGACCTTCAGGCAGGAGCGGATCGAACTGGCCGCGGCCTTTCGCTGGGCTGCGCGGATGGATCTTCATGAGGCCGTGGCAAATCATTTCTCGCTCGCGGTGAATGAAGAAGGCACCCAGTTCCTGATGAACCCGAACCAGATGCATTTCTCGCGCATCCGCGCGAGCGATCTGCTGCTGATTGACGCCAACGACACAACCACGATGGATACGCCCGACGCACCGGACCCGACTGCGTGGGGGCTTCATGGTTCAATTCATCGTCACTGCCGGCATGCGCGATGCGTCATGCATGCCCACCCCGAGTACGCCACGGTGCTCGCTAGTCTCACGGACAGCCGGCTTCCGCCGATAGACCAGAACGCCGCCATCTTCTATAACCGTTACGTGATCGATGACGATTACGGCGGATTGGCCCTGACCGATGAAGGCGAGCGCTGCGCCGAATTGCTGGCGAACCCCGATCACAAGACCATGATCATGGGCAACCATGGGGTGATGGTGATCGGAGAGACAGTTGCCGATGCCTTCAACCGGCTTTTCTATTTCGAAAGAGCCGCACGGAATTACATCCAGGCGCTGCAGACCGGTCAGCCGCTTCGGGTGCTGTCCGATGAGGTGGCAGAGAAGACTGCCTGCCAGCTCGATGCCTATCCATCCCAGGGTGACCGCCATCTCAGTGAGATTCTCACCATACTCGACCGCGAGGAGCCGGATTTCAGGGACTGAAGCCTCACCCCGATCGCAGGCTGATGATGCGAGACTTCGGCGCACCGTGAGTTTGGGGTTACCTCGAATCCGTCCATGAATGACTGATACCCTGGCTGCTATCGGCGCTGCCCTGATTGAGTATGCCGTGTGGATCGGTATAGGTGTGATTGCGGTTGCGGTCTATTTCGGCCGGCGCAACGACCGTAGCGAGGTCCACGTTAAGGCCGCTGTACATTGGATGGAGCATGCGCTGGAAGAGGCGCCGGACCGTCTCTACGATAGTGTCCATCCCAACTGGTCGGTCTACCGGAAACAGATGGCGCACCGGCTCAAAGCGGCGGTGCCCGGGCTGTCGGAGTCTTTGCTGCGTCTGGTTTTGGCCGAGTTTGATGCCTGCTACCAGTTTTCCGACGGCGTGTATATCAGGATCGGCTCTGCGGCAGATGAGTCGACGCTGGTTGCCGATGGCTTTATTCCCCTGGTCGCCCCCGTGGAGGGTTTCCGGCTGCGCAAGGTCGAGGCACGTCGGCGATGGCGCCGGGCCCGGGCCGTCACGGCCGGGGTGGTTCTTTACTTTGGGGTGGTGGTTCTGGGGCTGTGGGCTCTGGTGCTGTTTCGTGCGGGGTTCACTTAGGAGGTATTGGCAGTTTCCCGTGGCCTGACGAGCGAAAGTGCAACGATCATCACCACCAGTGATGCCCAGACCCATGCCGAGTGGGCTTCACCATAAATCACCATACCCCAAAGTACTCCGGCCAATGTCACGACATAGGCACATTGACTGGCAAATACCGGCCCGGCACGTACAACCAGGTAATAAAAGCCCCCATAGGCCGTTGCGGTAATGATGGCCATGCAGGAAATGGCCCAGCCTGATCTATCGAGCGGCCACGATAGCCAACTGAAGGTTCCCGTTATCCAGACGATCGGCGTCAGCATAATAGTGGCCGCCACCAGCATTCCGGTCACAACCACAAAGACATTGACCTTCGGCGGCATGCGTACTGCGATGACCAGGTTCTCAATCGCGTAGCACCCCGCGGCAACGACCATCACCAGTACCCAGAGGGCCGCAGAGGGGTCGGGCATGCTGGTATCCGGCAGGACCAGCAGGGTGATCGAGAGAATGCCAAAGAGGACACCAATAACCCGCACTAGCGATGCCTTTTCGATGCTGAAAAACGCAGCGCCGACAAAGGTTGCGAGCGGTACCGTGGCAATGGTGATAGACAGAACCCCTGCGCTCACGTGAGAGGCAGCGTAAAAGTACAAAGTGCCGGGAATCACCGAGCCGAGGATGCCGCACACGACGTAGAGAAAAAGAAAATTTTTCTGAAGCGGCAGCCGCTGTCTGCTGATGAGGCAGTACACGAGCAGCATCAGCGTGCTGATGAGGCAGGTCCAGTAATTGATCGCGAGTGGGTGAAGACCCGTTTCGGTGGACATGCGTGCCAGAGAAAACGAAAGACCCCAGAAGACCCCCAACAGCATCAGGACGACAAAGTCCCAGACTTTGCCACGGAACCTCGCGGTAGCACGTTTTTGTTCGGAGACTCGAGAATCGTGCATGCGTCGATCAGGGCGGAGGGATTTGTACTCGTGATGATGATTGGGGGGCAGACATCAAGACCGCTTGGATACGCCGGCGAGTCTAATCCGGGAATAAGGACCCCGCCAGCCTCTGCGCGACACGCCTTCGGGATTGTCTGGACTACACGGCAGGCAGGATAAAGGGCAGCATTGCCGGCACGATGACGATGGCTGCAATGTTGCCAAAGCCCACAAGCGCGGCGACCTTCTGGGGTTCCTGCTGATACTGCTCGGCGACCAGATAGACCAATACGGCTGGGGGTAACGCGCAATAGAGCAGCAACTGTCGGAACTGCTCGTCCGGCAACTGGAGCAAGGGTTGGATCGCGAGTGCCACCATCAGGGCGGTGAGCGGGCAGAGCACAGCCCCGACGAGGCCGATTTTCCAGTCACTCAGTTTGACATCCACAAGGCGGATCCCCAGGGCAAACAGCATCACCGGGATGAGTGCATCGCCGAGCATCGCAATGGGCGTCGCGATCATCACAGGAACCGAAAACTCCGAAAGGCTCACAACAAGGCCGGCGACAGATGCCAGAATAGGTGGGGAGAACAGTACACTTCGCCAGTGCACCTGACGGTCGACGATATAGATACCGAAGGAAAAGTACAGCAGGTTCGTGACAATCAGCAGGACGATAGCGGGCGCCAGACCGGCATCGCCAAAAGCCAGCAGGGCAAGCGGCAGACCCAGATTGCCGCAGTTGTTAAACATCATTGGGGGCAAAAAGGTCCTGATGTCATACTTCAGGACGATAGCGACCGGCCAGGCAATCAATCCCGAGCCGAAAAACACGGCGGCCGCTGCCATCGCCAGCCCCGGGTAACGGGCGAGATCGAAATCCTGGCTCGACATCACGCTGAATACCAGCGCCGGCAAAAAAACATTCACACTGATGGCGTTGACCGCAGCGAGGTCGGTCCGATAGCGCAGGCTGTAGAGATAGCCGAGGCCGGCAACCGCAATCACCGGAATCATGACGTCGAGAATTCGGATAAGCATGGACAGCAACCAGGGTGTTTACGGCAGCGGAACGTTAAAATGCAGTGCGTTTTGTTTTTCTTGGAACAATCTCAACCGTGCTGCGTACAAACCAGATTTCCGAAACTGCATGAGACCCGGACTGCCTCGCTGCACGGCGGCGCCTTCGCAATGCGGTAAGACACCGTGATGGAAGCGACTGAACTTTATCTTATTACAGGTGTGATCTTTCTGTTAGCCGGTACCGTCAAGGGTATTGTTGGCTTTGGTCTTCCGCTGGTGTCGATCACCCTGCTGACCCCGATTTACGGACTGGTGGACGCCATTGCGGTCATGGTGTTACCGGCGGTGGTCACCAATTTCTGGCAGGCGGTGAGCGGCGGCGGGTTGATCGTGCTTTGGAGACGGCTGTGGTCGCTGTATCTGCTGGGTGTGGTCTCAACGGTCGTAGCGGCCAGTGTCCTGGTTCAGGTTGATGCCCAGTGGCCCACCGCGTTACTCGGTTGCGTGATCCTGATATACAGCATCGGCGGTCTTGGCGCCTGGCAACTGCCTGAGCCGGGCCGGCGTGAGACCTGGCTGTCGCCGGTAATGGGCGTGATAACAGGCGGGATTACCGGCCTCACCGGTGTTCTTGTGTTTCCGCTGACTGCGTATGTTCAGGCGCTCAATCTTGACCGGCGCATGTTCTTTCAGGCGATGGGGATTTATCTTCTGCTGGCCAACGTGGCCCTCGCGGTGGCCTTTGGCTGGCAGGATGCTTTTCCTGAGGGGGTAACGTACCTCGCGCTAGTTGGTGTTGTGATGGGTCTTATCGGCATGGTGCTGGGTCAGCGCATCCAGGGGTACCTATCGGGCCAACGATTCAAACAGGTCTTTTTCTGCTCGCTTGCCGTTGTCGGGGCCTACATTTTCCTGCGGGCTTTACTGCCGTAACTCGGGGTGAAGCGGGGGCAGTTTGCCCGTCTTTGCCGGCTCTGTAATACTCTTGCCCAGTTGGGCCTGATTTTGGATCACGGTCATGAGAACACTGGATCAGATTCTTGAGGTCAAGGGGCATGCGGTGCTCACAGCTGCTCCTGATGCGACTGTCTACGACAGCCTCGCACTCCTTGCAGAACACGAGGTGGGTGCTTTGCTGGTGCTTGACGCTGGTCAGCCAGCAGGCCTTTTCAGTGAACGCGACTATGCCCGGAAGGTCATTCTCAAGGGCCTTTCATCGCGTGACGTTCTGGTGCGGGACATCATGGCGAGTCCCGTCATCAGCGTCGATGCCACGCTGACGGTCGATAAGGCTTTGGGCATCATGACCGAGCGTCGAGTTCGCCACCTCCCGGTGCTGGATGAGCAGGGTGAGGTGACCGGCATTGTCTCGATTGGTGATCTGGTGAAGGACATCATTGATGAACAGCGGGCCACCATAGACCAGTTGCAGCAGTACATCTACAGTTAGTGCTGTTCGCCCGCAACAACGGTCGTCGTTGAGCGTTCAGGGTCGGTATCGGTCTTTAGACAAAGAGCTGGAACAGGACACCGGCGGTAACAGCGCCGCTGACACCCAGGCCAAGGTAGGTGGCGAACACGGGCCAGCGCACCAGTGACCAGACGGCTGCCATGGCCGGGATGGAGCTTATGGCGCCAGCGACGAGGAATGCCATCGCGGCACCGGAGCTCATGCCCTGCTCGATCAGGCCCGCTACCAGGGCAGGGGCCGCGTAGCCGTTGAGATAAGCCGGCGCCCCGGCAAATGCACCGATAACGATCGCGCCGAGGCCGTTGCCGCCAACAATGCTGCCGATAAGTTGGGCCGGAACATAACTCACCAGCAGCGCTTCAAGAAGGTAGGCGAGACTCAGCCATTTGAGCAGGAACAGTCCGTTGGCGGTTGCCTCGGTACGAAAAGTCTTGCGCCGGTCAGCCTCATCCCAGAAGGTCCAGTGGGCATCGCCGGAAAAGGGCTGGCCGCAGCAACTCGAACTGCCGCCGCCCGTTCGGCTGCGCAGCACATCCCGAAAGAGATGCTGTCGACTGAGCGCCACTGTCACAAACCCTCCTGCAAGGCCCACGCCTACCGCGGCTATCGTCTTGGCGATGGCGTAATCCCAACCGAGTGCGTTGGCGGTGATCAGCAAGGCCGGCGGATCAATGAGCGGGGAGGACAGCCAGAACGCCATTACCGGTGCGAGCGGAACGCCCACGGCCAGCAATCCTGCAATGAAAGGGATGACTTCGCAGGAGCAAAAGGGTGCCAAGCCGCCAACGACTGCTGCCAGTACGATCATGCGGGCTTGTCTCCCGACAAAGGCCCGGGCAACCAGGTTCTCGGCGCCGGTTGCCTTGAGCAGTGCGATCAGAAAGACGGCGATTGCGATAATGGGCGCCGTACCATAAAGCGCTTTAAAGGCAAAAGAGATGATCTCGCCTACCTGTTCGGGATCCATGACGAGAACGAGCAGCGGAATAAGCAGCACCAGGGTCCAGGGGGTGTACAACCACTTTCTGGCATCAGCAAGCGTGCCAATGCCGCGCAAAACCAGTTCAGTCATCTGTTGCTCCTGCTGCCCGTGCTCCCGATGCGTGTGACGGACGCACGACGTTTAGGCACCGCTTCTGCACAACATTCTCGAAGAAGATAAGCCGATAGTGCTTCGATCTCTTCAAACGCGACGCGGTTGACCACGGTGCGACCCTGGCGTTGCTGCTCTACGAGACCGGCTGCCTGAAGTAAACGCAGGTGATGCGCCAGGGTCGAGGCCGGTATGTCCAGACGTTCCTGAATTTCCCCAACGGTGAGGCCCTCGTGTCCAGCCCGCACCAGGGCTTTGACCACCGCAAGTCGTGGCTCAGAACCGACCGCCGCAAACCGATCTGCTGCCTGACCCAGATTCAACATTGAGGAATCTCCAATAAAACGATATCACTAGTAATATAGTTATTTTATCTACAACGCATGCTTGGTCAAGTGGCGCCTCGTAAAGGCTCAATTCGTACCTACCAGTATTTTTCGAAATGAATCTGCCCGGGCTGACGGGCCTTGTGAATGC
>CAYSMI010000048.1:2067-10419 GCA_964432165.1 uncultured Acidiferrobacter sp. | reverse complement strand
ATTGAACTCATCACAAAGTTAACTCAGATAGGTGCTTTAACGGGGACTTGCTGAGACCCGATATCCCGCCGGGGATGCAGTCTTAAACGGAGATGTCCTGGAACAACCAGGGAACCTCTTTCATGCGACGCTGTTCGTAAGCCCCGATATCACTTTCATGCTGCAGGGTCAGGGCGATATCATCCAAACCCTCGAGCAGGCATTTCTTCTTAAAACCCTCAATCTCGAAGCGATAGACCTGGCCCGAATCTGTCGTCGCGGTCTGGCGCTCCAGATCGATTTCCATTGAAATCGGACCCGAATCATTATCGTGATCAAACAATGTATCAATGTCGGCGGCGGGCAGTATGACCGGCAGTACACCGTTCTTAAAACAGTTATTGAAAAAGATATCCGCGTAACTTCCGGCAATCACGGTTCTGATACCGAAATCGCGCAACGCCCAGACGGCATGCTCTCGGGACGATCCGCAGCCGAAGTTCTCACGCGCCAACAGCACTTTGCCTTCCCGGTAAGCCTTTTGGTTAAGAATGAAGTCCGGATTCAACGGCCGGTCACGGCAATCCTGGCCCGGCTCACCCTGGTCAAGATACCGCCAAGCATCAAACAGGTTATCGCCAAAACCTGATCTTTCAACCGATTTCAGAAACTGTTTGGGAATAATAGCGTCTGTGTCGACATTGCTCCGGTCGATTGGGATCATGACGCTCGTGTACTTCGTGAATCTTTCCATTTTTCGGATCCTAGAGCCGTTTCGGATCGGCAAACCGGCCGGCGATCGCGGCCGCGGCAGCCATTGCTGGGGAAACCAGATGCGTCCGGCCACCATATCCCTGCCGGCCTTCGAAATTGCGGTTGGAGGTTGCAGCACAACGCTCTCCAGGTTCCAGGCGGTCAGCATTCATTGCCAGACACATCGAGCAGCCGGGCTCGCGCCACTCGAACCCCGCTTCGGTGAAGATTCTGTCCAGACCCTCTTCTTCCGCCTGTTGTTTCACCAGGCCAGAGCCGGGTACCACCAGCGCCTGCCTGATATTTTCAGCTACCTTGCGTCCGGAAGCGACCGCGGCAGCGGCCCTCAAATCTTCAATCCGCCCGTTGGTGCACGCACCGATGAAAACCTTATCCAGCCCAATGGCATCAATACGGGTTCCCGGAGTCAGATCCATATAGTCCAGCGCCCGGGTCCAATCGCCCTTGCGGGTCTGGTCCGGCGCATCCGCCGGATCCGGCACCACGTCATCGACGCTGACCACCATTTCCGGCGACGTACCCCAGGTAACCTGTGGCCGAAGCGCAGAGACATCGAGATCATATTCCTTATCAAACATGGCATCCGAATCGGTGACCATCTGCAGCCAGAATGCTTTGGCTCGATCAAAGACCTCTCCCTTCGGTGTGTAGGGGCGGTTCTCAAGGTAATTTACCGTCGCCTCGTCCACACCGACGAGCCCTGACCGGGCACCGGCTTCGATGGCCATATTACAAAGGGTCATCCGGGCCTCCATCGAGGCGCAGCCAACGGCCGTCCCTGCAAATTCGATGGCGTATCCGGTCCCACCGGAAGTTCCGATGAGGCCAATCACCGCCAGGATCATGTCCTTGGAAACAATGCCCTCCGGCAGTGTCCCATTGAGATTGATCCGCATGTTCTTCATTTTCTCCGCAACAAGACATTGGGTTGCAAGAACATGCTCAACCTCCGAGGTCCCGATGCCAAAAGCCAATGCGCCGAGTGCACCGTGCGTGGCAGTATGAGAATCTCCGCAAACAATGGTCATTCCGGGCTGGGTGGCCCCTTGCTCGGGCCCGACCACGTGGACAATTCCCTGGCGGGGGTCTGACATCGCAAATTCCGTGATCCCGAATTCCTTGCAGTTGCGGTCCAGGGTTTCGACCTGGAGTCGGGCGATGGGGTCGCTAATGCCCGCACGGCGGTCGGTCGTGGGAACGTTGTGATCAGCGACCGCGAGATTAGCCGCCTTCCTTCTTGGGCTACGGGCGGCATCTCGAAGACCCGCGAAGGCCTGAGCCGATGTCACCTCGTGCAGAAGTTGCAAGTCGATGTAGATAAGTGCAGTACCATCGTCAGATTCACGCACCAGGTGCTGGTTCCACAACTTGTCGTAAAGGGTTTTTCCAGTCATGCTCTTCTCCCGAGGGCGGGCGATTCTAACACAATGGCTTACCTAACCGAGCGACGCGAACGCAGGCTGGTCGCTTCAGGATACCGTGATCGAAGCTTGAGTGTTATCCTTCCAACGTAGCAACCATCAGGATTACGGACACACAGCATTGCTTAGCTACCGTTCGCTTTTTATTGAGCTCGAGCGCGTCCTCGGGAAGGTGCTTCTGCCGATCGACCGCGATGCAACGGACCCGATGCGGCTGGTCTCTTCCAACGCCGCCTTTGTCGAGTTGACGCGTTCGGTCGCGGTAAATATTTATCGACAGAATCGCTGTCGCTCCATACACGATGCTGTTGATCTCTTTCCTACACTCGACGCCCTCGGGCAAATTAAACGCGAGCGCAAAAGTTCCGATACGCTGGATATCATCGCCGCAGATTTCCTCGAGCACATTGGCGCAAGCGTAATCCGGCTCATGCCTAAAGCCGAGGACCGGTACCCAAAGACACCGGTGACCACCCCCGCCGCAACGCTTTCACTTCGGGAGCAAAGAGCGAATCAGGCCTAAGTCAGGTCGCGGGCGGGATTAACGGGCCGGGAGGGTTTTCAACGCCGAGCGCTCTTTGGCGCAGGAAATGGTCGACCAGGACCAGTCCCAACATGGCCTCTGCGATGGGAACCGCACGTATGCCGACACAGGGGTCATGGCGACCGGTCGTGATTACATCTTCCGACTTGCCTTCGAGAGTCACCGTCTTCCCCGGCGTCGGGATGCTGGACGTTGGTTTTAGTGCGAGCGCCACGGTAATCTGCTGGCCGCTTGAGATTCCACCCAGCACACCGCCCGCATTATTGCTGAGAAATCCTTCGGGCGTCATCTCGTCCCGGTGTTCGCTACCGCGCTGACGAACGCTGGCGAACCCGGCACCGATTTCAACACCCTTAACGGCATTGATGGACACCATCGCCCGCGCAATATCCGCGTCCAACCGATCAAAAACAGGTTCCCCCAGTCCTGGCGGCACACCGTCCGCCGTGACCAGCAGTCTCGCGCCAATAGAGTCTCCCTCCCTGCGAAGGCTGTCTATCAACGACGCGATGTCCTCTACCTGAGCCGGATCGGGAAAGAAAAACGGATTCTGGGACACTGCTGCCCAGTTGAACGCCTTTGCCTCGATCCCGCCGATTTGACTCATACACCCCCGGATCGTCATACCTGCAGTCTCGAAAAGGTACTTGCGCGCAATTGCCCCCGCCGCGACACGTGCCGCGGTTTCCCGGGCCGAAGCCCGTCCGCTACCGCGGTAGTCGCGCCGGCCGTATTTCTTGAGATAGGTGTAATCCGCATGCCCCGGACGGAACTGGTTCCGGATCTTTTCGTAATCGCGGGGCCGCGGATCCTCGTTCCGGATCAGCAGGGCAATCGGAGCGCCGGTGGTCTCTCCCTCGAAAACGCCGGAAAGCACTTCGACCGAGTCGGATTCGCGGCGCTGCGTCGTGTAGCGGGACTGCCCAGGACGGCGACGATCGAGGTCAGACTGAATGTCCGCTGCGCAAAGCGCCAGCCCCGGCGGACAACCGTCCACTACGCAGCCGAGCGCCGGTCCATGACTTTCGCCAAAGGTGCTGACTCGAAATGCTGTACCCAGTACGCTACCACCCATCGTCCGCCTCCGCTGAAACCAATAGCGCCTTAAGTCCGGGGCAATGTGACGCCACTTTGCCCCTGGTACTTGCCTTTCCGGTCTCTGTAGGAAATCTCACAACTCTCATCGGCTTCAAAGAAGATCACCTGTGCAACACCCTCATTGGCATACACTCTCGCAGGAAGCGGAGTCGTATTGGAGAATTCCAGGGTCACATGCCCTTCCCACTCCGGTTCAAACGGCGTCACATTAACAATAATACCGCACCGCGCATATGTGGATTTACCGAGGCATATGGTGAGGACATTTCGGGGAATCCGGAAATACTCCACCGTCCTGGCGAGGGCAAATGAATTTGGCGGGATAATGCAACAGGGGCCCTCGAAATCGACAAAGCTGCTCTCGTCAAACGCTTTCGGGTCAACGATCGCCGAATTGATATTGGTAAAGATCTTGAATTCGCTGGAGCAGCGGATGTCATAACCATAACTGGAAGTTCCGTACGAAACGACGCGCTCGCCCCCGATGGTTGAGACCTGGCCTGGCTCGAAGGGCTCGATCATCCCCTCCCTCGCCATCTGGCGTATCCAGCGATCGGATTTTATGGTCATGCAGCTTCGAATCAGGTGTTCTGGACCAGGATCGATGGAAACACTTCACTATAGTTTCTCTTCCGTGCTGCCAGCCGGCCCGAGACCTGCCGGGCGATATTGCGGTAGTTTGCAGCAACCGGTCCGTCCGGGTCGGCAACCACTGTTGGCCGCCCGCCATCGGCATCTTCCCGGATTCGGATATCCAGCGGAATTCCCCCAAGAATATCGACACCGTATTCCGCTGCCATACGCTCTCCGCCCCCCGCACCGAAGATAGCCTCTTCGTGACCACATTCACTGCAGATGTGGGTGCTCATGTTTTCGATGACACCCAGTACGGGGATTTCCACTTTCTCGAACATCTTCAACGCCTTTCGGGCATCCAGTAGCGCGATATCCTGAGGCGTGGTAACGATTGCCGCTCCCGACACGGGCACCTTCTGCGCGAGGGTCAGCTGTGTGTCGCCAGTACCCGGGGGGAGGTCAATTACGAGGTAGTCAAGATCACGCCAGCGGGTATCATTCAGCAGTTGCTCAAGCGCCTGGGTCACCATCGGTCCTCGCCAGATCATCGGGGTGTCGTCGTCAATCAGAAACCCAATCGACATTGCCTGGAGCTGATAACTGATCATCGGCTCGAGACTTTTCCCATCGCTGGACTGTGGCCGGCCGCTGATCCCGAGCATCCTCGGCTGACTGGGCCCGTAAATGTCTGCATCCAGGATACCGGCTGCCCCGCCCTCAGCCGCAAGTGCGAGTGCCAAATTGGAGGAAACCGTAGATTTACCTACACCCCCCTTCCCCGAGGCTACTGCAATGATGTTCTTCACTCCCTTGATCGGCGTAACCCCTTTCTGAACCTCATGGGCAACCACCTTGGTCTCGAAGACAATATCGACTTCACCGGCGTGACCCTCGGCGGCCACAGCTTCACGGATCAAGCCGCGCAATTCGTCATGCCATCCGCCTGCCGGATACCCCAGAGAGATCTCGACGTTAACCCGCGCTCCCTCGGCTTCGATCTTGCCAACGCTTTTGCCGTCACCCAGCGTTGTGCCTGTATGGGGATCCTCAATCGATGCTATTGCCTTCCTGAGCGCCTCGTCTGAACTTTCTGTCATCGGTGTTCCCTTCTCGAAAATGATTGGCTTGATCATGAGTGCCGCAAGCCTTCAATCAAAGGGCCGTGATGCTACCACACCGAGCCATTTCCCTCCTTTCCTTACGCTATACTTCGTCCGGAATTAAAGTCGCAAAAGTGACTTCATCCACAGGCCGCGCAGGCTTTTCATCAATACCGCCTGTTCCCGGAAAATCCCTCATGACCTCTGCTCCGCGCAAGATCCTGGCAACCAGTGCCCTGCCGTACGCCAACGGGCCCATTCATCTGGGACATCTGGTCGAATATATTCAGACTGACATTTGGGCCCGCTTTCAGCGGCTTAAGGGTCACGAAACTTACTATGTCTGTGCCGAAGATACCCATGGTACGCCGATCATGCTCAAGGCGCGCGAAGAAGGCATTACGCCCGAGGCTTTGATTGAGAGGATTGGCACCGAGCATCGCCGCGATTTCGCCGACTTCAATATCGCCTTCGATAATTACTACACCACACACTCCGAAGAAAACCGCTACTTTTCTGAGTTCATTTTCGAGCAACTCAAGGCCAAAGGTCACATTGAAAAACGCACCATCATCCAGGCCTATGACCCGGTTGAAGAAATGTTTCTTCCGGACCGCTTTATTCGGGGGACCTGTCCACGTTGCGCCGCTGAGGATCAAAATGGAGATAACTGTGAGGTCTGTGGTGCAACTTATGCGCCGACGGATCTCACCGGTGCTGTTTCCGTTATCTCCGGTGCCGCTCCGGTTTCACGGGACTCCGAGCACTACTTTGTCCGGTTGTCTGACTTTGAGTCGATGCTGCGCGAGTGGACTGGATCCGGGCGGCTGCAACCGGAGGTGGTGAACAAACTAGACGAATGGTTTGACACCGGCCTTCAGGATTGGGATATCTCCCGTGATGCCCCCTATTTCGGATTCGAGATCCCAGGGGCTCCCGGAAAGTATTTTTATGTCTGGCTCGATGCACCGATTGGATACATGGCAAGCTTTCGCCACTTCTGCAACTCGAGCAGTGTTGACTTCGACACCTTCTGGGCTGCTGATGCACCGGCCGAGCTCTATCATTTTGTCGGCAAAGACATCCTCTATTTCCATACCCTGTTCTGGCCCGCCATGCTTCACGGCGCCGGGTACCGCACCCCCACCGCGGTGTTCACTCACGGGTTCCTCACCATTAACGGACAAAAAATGTCCAAATCACGAGGGACCTTCATTACGGCCAGAACCTACCTCAACCATCTGGACCCCGATTACCTGCGCTATTACTTCGCGGCGAAACTGAACAATCGCGTTGAAGACATCGATTTCAATGTCGAAGACTTCGTCACACGCGTCAATGCAGACCTCGTTGGAAAGGTGGTCAATATCGCAAGCCGCTGTGCCGGCTTCATCGAAAAAGGTTTCGATGGATGGCTGTCTGCCGCTCTTCCCGATCCTGCGTTGGCCCGGAAGTTCTCCGATCAGCACGATGTCATCTGCGGATACTTTGAGAATCGTCAATTCAGCCGGGCAATCCGCGAGATCATGGCACTGGCCGATATCGCCAATCAGTACATCAACGACGTCAAACCCTGGGTCATCGCCAAAGACGAGGGCCGTACAGACGAACTCCAGGCGGTATGCACCCAAGGACTGAACCTGTTTCGGATGCTGGTCACCTGGCTTGGGCCCGTGGTTCCCCAACTGGCATACCGCAGCGCCGAATTCCTGCGGCACCCGCTCGCGACCGGCTCTGCCCTTAACGAACTCACCACGCCTCTGATCGATCACCAGATCGGCCCCTTTTCCCGACTGCTGGACCGGATTGCGCTCGAGGATGCCAACGCTATGATGGAGGATACTCAGTTGTTAAACGAAAACAAGGATATGGGCTCTGCGGGCAAGCACCTGCAGGACGACCCGATTTCTCCCCAGATCAGTATCGACGAATTCGCCAAGATTGATCTGCGGGTAGTTTGCGTCAAGGCGGCTGAGGCCGTGGAGGGTGCCGACCGTCTCCTGAAACTCACGCTGGATCTGGGTGGGGAAGTCCGGGAAGTCTTCGCCGGCATCAAGGGCGCATACGACCCTGAGTCTCTGGTCGGGCGCCATGTTGTCATGGTCGCAAATCTTGCCCCACGAAAGATGCGCTTTGGGGTTTCCAATGGCATGGTTCTTGCCGCTTCCGGCACAGACGATGCCGGAGGCATATTCCTGCTCGCACCAGATCAACGTGCCGAACCCGGCATGCGGGTCCGCTAGTACCCAGCGCCACCTCTACATGACGCCTCAGACGGCCCTTTCCGAGCAACGGGCGTTGTTCGATATCCCTGAGGACATCTGCTACCTCAACTGCGCGTATATGTCGCCGCTGTTACGGTCGACCGTAAACGCCGGAAGACAAGGCCTGGAGCGCAAGTCACAGCCGTGGAACATCCGGCCACCGGATTTTTTCTCCACTGCACGGCAAATCAGATCGACGGCTGCCACACTCTTTGGAAGCACAGCGAACGAAATTGCCATCGTTCCTTCGGCAAGTTATGGCCTCGCCGCGGCGGCGAACAATCTTCCCGTCGCGAAAGGCCAGAAGATCGTGCTCCTCGCCGAACAATATCCTTCAAATTACTATGTATGGCAGGCACTGGCGCAACGAAACCAAGCGACCATTCATTCTGTGCCACGGCCAGGTGACGGAGACTGGAGTTCCGGCATTCTGGACGCGCTGGATGACAGCGCGGCAATCGCCGCCCTTCCCCATTGTCATTGGTCCGACGGGACACTGGTTGATCTTGCCGGAATACGGGACCGCCTCGATGAGACGGGCGGTGCTCTGGTCGTTGACCTTACCCAGAGTCTCGGCGCGATGGAATTCGACATGG
>CAYSMI010000048.1:0-1967 GCA_964432165.1 uncultured Acidiferrobacter sp. | reverse complement strand
GGTGCTCTGGTCGTTGACCTTACCCAGAGTCTCGGCGCGATGGAATTCGACATGGCTACCATTCGTCCGGATTTTGCTGTTGCCGCTGCCTATAAGTGGCTATTGGGCCCCTATTCTACGGGTCTGCTGTATGTTGATCCCCGGCACCATCAGGGACAACCGCTGGAACTGCCCATCTTCTCCCGGGAGAATGCAGTGGAATTCAGTGACATCAGCTACCGGGACAAGTTCGAACCCGGTGCCTGCCGTTTCGACGTTGGGGAGGTCGGGAACTTTGCCCTGCTGCCGGCTCTGTATGATGCTCTGGAGCAACTTTTGGAATGGCAGGTTCCCAGAATACAAGCGAGCCTCGCCGACCGGACACGGGTGATTGCCACTGAGGCTGGCGCACTCGGGCTTGATGTCGTTGACTCGGCTTACCGTGCGCCGCATTTCGTGGGAATTCGGTTCCCTGGGGGTCTTCCTTCAGGGCTCGCACAGCATCTTCGCCAACAACAGGTGTTTGTCAGTATCCGGGGTGACTCTCTTCGGGTCACCCCGTACCTCTATAACACGGGTGATGACCTCGAAAGATTCGTTATGGCTTTACGGGCGTTTGTATGAGGATGAAAGCTTCAGGTTCCGGTCTCGACACCATCGAAACCGTGAATGCTGTCCTGCCTCAACTCCAGTGCCAGCGGTGCGGTTACCTGTCCTGTCGGGACTACGCTAAGGCGATTTTCCAGGGCAACGCTCTGGCCAACCTTTGCGATCCCGGAGGGATTCGGGTTCTCGCATTACTGAACAGGATTACCGGCCAGAACCACGCTACACTCGAGCCCGCTTTCGATTCCCAGGACCTACCAACCGGCGTATTGATCCGCGAGTCCGAATGCATCGGCTGCACACTTTGCATCAAGGTCTGTCCCGTGGCGGCAATCGTCGGCGCGCGCAAACTCATGCACACCGTTATCCCCGATGACTGCACGGGGTGTGAACTTTGCCTTTCCGTCTGCCCCGTTGACTGTATCGCCGCTGTCGGAGCCGGTTCAAAAGAGACAGCCAAGTATCAACAGCTGTTGGCCAGTAAGTCACCGCATCATAGATCGAACTTTGAAAAACGTGAGCGTCGGCTGTCGTCATCACCGGTCAGGCGTGCTGAAGCAACGAAAGCTGTCCGCCGCGTCGAAATTGGCAAAAGCGTTGAACGAGTCAGGCTGAGACGGGTCGGGTTGACAAAGAGCGTATCGAAACAATGAATGCAACCCGGCGCAGGGAACTCTTCGCTCGACTTCAAAAGTCTATTCCGGATCCCGAGACTGAGCTCAGGTACCGGAGCCGATTTCAGCTGCTGATTGCCGTTATTCTTTCAGCCCAGGCGACGGACCTATCGGTCAATCGGGCGACCCGACCTCTATTTCGGGTCGCCGGAACACCCAGAGCGATCCACAGTCTCGGCGTGGTTCGTCTTAAGGAGTACATCCGCACCATTGGTCTTTACAACACCAAAGCCGAAAACATCATCAAGACCTGCGCCATACTGCTTAGGGAGCACGGGGGACGCGTTCCGCGGGAGCGCAGCGCACTTGAGGCGCTGCCCGGTGTAGGACGCAAGACTGCCAATGTGGTGCTGAATACGGCGTTCGGCGAGCCCACCATCGCCGTTGATACACATATCTTCAGGGTCGCCAATCGAACGGGTCTCGCCAAAGGGCGAACCGTGCTACAAGTAGAACAAGGCCTGCTGCGGGCGACACCGAAACCCTATCTGAAAAACGCGCATCATCTTCTGATTCTGCACGGCAGGTATACCTGCCGTGCCCGTAATCCGCTTTGCGCTGAATGCCCCGTCGCAGATCTTTGCGAATTTTCCGGGAAAACGACCTGAGTAATAAACCCCAAGGGATTATGGAAAGGTGGAGGCTTCCAGACTGTCGTCTTTCACGCGACGTTGGCGGATCGCTTCAAACAGAGCAACTCCCGCGGCT
>CAYSMI010000047.1:0-10891 GCA_964432165.1 uncultured Acidiferrobacter sp. | reverse complement strand
TTCCCGCCTCCATCAGCGGAGATAAAAGGAGGACCCCATTGACGGGTATCATCTCCGCTGCCGGGGCGCTCAACCTTAATGACATCAGCGCCGAGATCGGCCAGCATCTGGGTACACCAGGGACCCGCCAATACCCGGCTGAGATCCAGGACACGGATATGCGAGAGCGCGCCACCCATTGATCAGCCGGTAAAGGCCTGCAGACCGGTCTGGGCGCGCCCCAGAATCAGCGCGTGGACATCGTGCGTCCCCTCATAGGTGTTCACAGCTTCGAGATTCATCATATGCCGAATGACATGGTACTCATCCGAGACCCCGTTACCGCCATGCATGTCCCGGGCGGTTCTCGCGATTTCGAGCGCCTTGCCGCAGTTATTGCGCTTGAGCAGAGAGATCGCTTCCGGTGCCGCGCGGCCGTCATCGAAAAGGCGCCCGACCCTGAGACAGGCGTGAGTGCCCAGTGTGATCTCGGTCTGCATGTCGGCAAGCTTTTTCTGAATCAGCTGGTTTGCAGCTAACGGTCTGCCGAACTGTTCACGCTCCAGAGTGTAGGAGCGGGCTGCATGCCAGCAGAATTCGGCTGCCCCCATCGCCCCCCAGGCGATCCCGTAGCGCGCCCGGTTGAGGCACCCGAAGGGACCTTTCAATCCGCTGACCCCGGGCAGGATATTCTCAGAAGGTACGAAAACATCGTCCATGACGATCTCGCCGGTCACCGATGCCCGCAGCGAGAACTTACCTTCAATGGCGGGCGTGCTGAGGCCCGACATCTCCCGCTTCAGAATAAATCCGCGGATCGCGCCCTCGTCATCTTTGGCCCAGACAACAAAGACGTCTGCGATGGGTGAATTGGTGATCCACATCTTGGCCCCGCTGAGGCGGTAGCCGCCATCCACTGACCGGGCCCGGGTTTTCATGCCGCCTGGATCTGAACCGAAATCAGGCTCAGTCAGGCCGAAGCACCCCACCCACTCGCCCGTCGCCAGCCGGGGCAGGTATTTCTCGCGCTGCTCCTCCGAGCCGTAGGCATAAATGGGATACATGACGAGGCTCGACTGCACGCTCATCATCGACCGATAGCCCGAATCGACCCGCTCGATCTCCCGGGCCGCCAGACCATAGCAGACGTAACTGAGACCGGCGCAGCCATAGCCGTCGAGGGTGGAGCCCAACAGCCCCAGTTCCCCCATCTTCGGAAAAAGAGAGCGGTCGATTCTTTCCTCTCGAAAGGCCGTCAGTATCCTGGGCTGGAGTTCATCCTGACAGAACCGCCTAATCGAATCCCTGACCAGTTTCTCTTCATCGGTGAGGGTGTCATCCAGTACCAGCGGATCCGCCCAATCAAAGGCAGCGATGGTTGTCTGGGTTTTGGTCATTGTTTTGGCACTCCAGTATCCATTCGATTCAATGTCTTTATTTCGCCCCGGTGATGATGTTTGTGTAAAGCACCATACAACCGGCGTCTATTCGGAGTCAGGCAGCAGCGCTCGTATAATAGCGCGTTCTTAGAGTCTTCAGATCAAGACCCCCTCGCACTCCGACCCCCAAAAAATCCTCGATGAACCCTGACCAACTCTGGCCGCTGATCCAGGTGATCCTGGTGGACCTGATGCTGGCCGCCGACAACGCGATTGTGATCGGTCTCGCAGCCGCCAGCGTCCCCGCCGCGATACGCCCTCGTGTCATCGTGCTGGGCATCGCCGCCGCGGCAGTCCTGCGGATCTGTTTTGCACTGGTCACGGTGCAGCTGCTCCAGATTGTAGGCCTGGTGCTAGCGGGTGGCCTGGTGCTGCTCTGGGTCTGCTGGAAACTCTGGCGGGAACTTCGAACGAGTAACAACAAGGAAACGGCCGACGGTGAACCATCAGCGCCTGCAAAATCGCTGAGGCAGGCCATAATCCAGATTATTGTAGCTGATGTGTCGATGTCGCTGGATAATGTCCTTGCGGTTGCAGGAATTGCACGCCACGAACCGTTGATCCTGGTATTCGGTCTGGCGCTGTCGGTAGTCCTCATGGCCTTTGGCGCAGCACTGATTGCACGCCTACTTGAGCGATACGCCTGGATTGCGTACATTGGGCTTGCGGTCATTCTTCAGGTCGCACTGGTCATGATCTGGGAGGGCTCACGGGAGATTATCGTAATCGCCCAGGCTTAACTTTCACTCTGCCATGAAAGACACTATCGCCATGACGATCTCACGCCATATCCGAAGCGCGGTCTTCTTCGTGACTCTTCTGTTCGCATGCAGCGCAGTCACGGCCCAGAGTTCAGATATCAAACGGGCAGCGGATGCCTACAATGCCGGCGACTATGCAACGGCTATTGCCATCTGGGAGCCGTACGCTCATCAGGGAAACCGTGACGCCCAGTTTGGGATGGGCGTAATTTACTATGGAGGTAACGGCGTCAGTAAGAATCTCGATGAAGCGTTGGCGTGGTTCCGTAAGGCCGCGGATTCCGGACACCCCACGGCCATGTTCAATCTGGGGGTTGCCTACTGGCAGGGCCGGGGACTGACCAAGAACTTCTCGCAGGCCGTAGACTGGTGGGAGCGCGCTGCAGAATTGGGCGATGTGGCCTCGCAATACAACCTCGGCCTTGCCTATTATCTCGGCAAAGGAGCCGAGAAGGATATCGATAAGGCGAGGAGCTGGCTGGGCCGGGCAGCGGATCAGGGGCATGCTGACGCCCAACGCGTACTAAACAAGAAAGATCTCGCAACACAGAGCACGCCTTCAGCACCCGCTACGACAGCCGCAAGCACTACCCCAGCACCGGCTGCCGCACAACCCGAAGTATCGGATTCCGAACCGGCGCAGAAAAGCACCAAACAGTCGGTCATTATCGCTACCCGCTTCAGGGCGGCCGAAGTCAGCCTGGATAAACTGGCGCTGCGTTCTGCGCCCAGTAGCCAGTCCCCGATAATCCATACGCTGCGACAGGGAACGCCTGTCAAGATTGTCCAGACCGAAGGTCCCTGGGGCAGAGTCGAGATACCCGATCCGGTGCGGTTGTGGGTATTTGGGACTTATGTGCAAGGTGCGCCGGACGGTCGTGTTTCCGCCAATCAGGTCCGTTTGCGAACCCAGCCCAGCACTGGCGAAAACTCCAGAGTCGTTGCACACCTTAATAAAGGTGACGCCGTTACGGTTCATTCGAGCACCGGAGACTGGAAACAGGTCAGCAGTCGGGCGCTGCTGCCGCTTTGGGCGCAACTCTCGGGACTTTCAGAGCAGAACCCGGTCACACAAAGCTGGCTGGACAATTTCAATGCACTCTCCAGAACCGGTCAGGATAAGCCGCAGGTCCCGGTACCGGACGCCGCTCCATCCGCTCCTGCACCCTTCAGGGCGGCCTGGATCAAGGCGGATGAAACGGCTGTCGTCGGCAGGCCTGCTCCCGATGCACCGGTCCTGAACCTTCTTGCCAAAGATACCCCGATCAAAGTGATTGGCAGCAAAGACAACTGGCTGATGATCCAAAGTCCCATGGGACTGGACGTGTGGGTCTTTGGTAAGTTCATCAACGAAACCGGGGCGCGTGCACAAATCAACGATAACCGCGTGAGAATACGCTCACTGCCCTCAACCGGCGCCGACTCTGACGTCCTGGGACTGCTCGACAAGGGAACGGCTGTCGATGTGAAAAGCCGCAAAGGAGACTGGATCCGCCTTCGGGTGACCAGCGCTGTCGCGGGGTGGGTGGACAGCACCCGGATAACGACGCCGGGCGAGGTGTCGACCGACTGGCAGGAGCGGTGGGATGCTATCCGATCTGAAGTCGCGCGCTGACCGGTGCACTGCTTCTCTCACGGTCCGGCTCCGGCAGATCTTTCCTCGGAACATACCCGCTGCCTTAGCTGTCGCGCTCGGCCTCGGCCTGACTGTGCCTGCCTATGGCATTGACCCGCAGACACTCGAAGCCATGATCGGTGAGGGCAAATATGAAGCAGCACTCGA
This sequence comes from uncultured Acidiferrobacter sp., assembly GCA_964432165.1. GTDB lineage: Bacteria > Pseudomonadota > Gammaproteobacteria > Arenicellales > UBA868 > UBA868. Next base: position 6,929 of record CAYSMI010000047.1, on the reverse strand, counting down.
ACTCATCGATGCGGAGATTGCGACCTCGACATCCAATCCGGTTGATTTGCTGTTTCTCCGTGCGCGGGTGGTTGACGCGTCCGGAAACACATCCCAGGCAGAACATGCCTATCGCGAATTGATAACACGATACCCCGCAAGACCCGAGCCCTATAACAACCTGGCCCGGATATACAGCAGTCAGGGCAAACTCGATCAGGCATCATCTCTGCTTCGGGCGGGCCTTTATACCCATCCATCCTACCGGGTGCTGTTCGATAACCTTGCCCGGGTCTACGCAGAACAGGCGGCACGCTCGCTAAGTGCCGCACTAGAATCTAATGTCCCCAAACCGGACTCCCAGCAGCCGATGGAGACGCTGACCGAGGTTCGGACCCTTTCCCATACGCATTAACGTCATTAAATCAGTTACGCCAGAGCAGATTTGGAGTCCCTCAGCGCTCGCGGGTAAAATCGCGGGCTGGCCCGTACCGGTCGGGGCTAAAGGATCAACACCAATGAAGCGCTTCGTCTCTACCCGTTGCCTTGCTGCAGCCTTGCTTTTTTCCGTCACAGTGTCCTCGACAGCGATGGCCGGGGCGGGCGATAGTGCAGGCCTCGGTTATGAATCGCGTCTGGTGATGGCTGCCGACAGGGTTGTCTCGGGTGATTGGGTTGCCGCACTCGACACCATCGATCAGTTGAAGCGTGATTTCCCGCTCAGCCGTATTGCACACCTGCTGCATGCTGATCTTTTGTCAGCCCTTGCAGGGGAATCAGACTCCGGGTCAGCCGACCCCGCGATTGCGGATCTTCGACAGCAGCTGCAATTGCGCTGGCGTCATTCGAAAACTGCTCCCGAAACAACAATCCGTCCTGTCCCGGCGAAACTGCTACAGGTCTCAGACGCCGTTCCTTTCGTCTTGTATGTTGATCTACCGTCGTCGAGGCTTTATCTGTTTGCTCAGCAGAATGACCAACTCGTGCGACTTTCGGATTACTACATCACCATCGGGCGGGCCGGATTTGGCAAAGAGCGCGAGGGCGACCTGAAAACACCTGTCGGGGTTTACCACGTTGATGGTTATATACCCGGAGGGGAACTTCATGCCCGCTACGGGGCAGGCGCCTTAACCACCGATTACCCGAATACGCTCGATCGGTTTTTAAACCGAACCGGGTTTGGTATCTGGCTGCACGGGACTGAGCCGGGCTGGATGAATCGAGGACCCCGCGCGAGTGAGGGGTGTATCACGCTGAGTAATGCCGATTTTGAGCAACTCGCTACTCAGCTCGGGTCACACCGCGATGTCCCGATTGTGATCGATGATCACCCAGACTGGATTCCGGTGCAAAAACTGCAACAAACGAGGCATGACATTATCAGCTCGATCACGGCCTCTGTCCGACACTCAATCGAAACCCTGTCGGGCGATCACCACGAAACATCGGCGATGGGTCACGGGCTTAACGAGAGCACCTTCATCACCGATCTTGTACTTTATCCGGACAAGCAAGAGCGACTGCTGACCCGATCAATGACATCAGATCATCCGACGGATACCATGGCGATCGAGCGATACTGGCACAGGGATGCCGATGGCAAATGGCAGGTGACATTGCAGACCTCGGTCCCTTTGCGTGCCCCGGAAAAGTTCACTGCAGATACCGTCACGCCATCCAGCGCAACGTTGGACAGCTTGGGCAATTAGCCCACATTCTTAGTAACCTCTCTCGATTTCAACCAGATGCGGCCAGGGCTCGCCCTGCCGGTAACTGTTGATCGCGTCCGCAATGTAGCGACATGCCGTAGGCGGATGGGTAATGCTTGCGATATGAGGCGTCACATAGACACCTGGATGGGTCCACAGGGCGCTCTCCTGGGGCAAAGGTTCTCTCTCAAACACATCCAACGCGGCGCCCGCAAGTAGTCCAGTATCCAGGGCTTCGATCAGTTCCTGCTCATTGACAGCATCACCACGTCCGGCATTAATTAGATAGGCATCCGAAGGCAGCCACCCCAGAGTTTCCCTGTTGATGATCCTATTCGTCTCAGGCGTCGATGGCATCAGCAAAACCAGAATCATGCTCCGGCGCATAAACGCCTGAAGCTGGTTCTCGCCATGAAAGACCTCGATGCCGTCGACTTCACCCGGTCCGCGCCGGTAGCCAATCACGCGATATCGAAGCGCAGATAACTGACGGGCAAGCGCCTGGCCGAGAACCCCAAGGCCCATGACCCCCACGGTGATTTCTGTCGTGGGCAACTGGGGCAACTCCCCCCAATACCGCTCAGCCTGCTGAGTCTCAAAGCGGTGCATCAACCGGTGAAAGCGTAAAACATGAAACAGGCAGAACTCAACCATACCGGCAGTCAGCTCAGGCTCTACCATACGCACGATCGGCAGGTCTGCCGGCAGTGTCGGACAGGTCAATAATGAATCGACACCCGCGCCGATCGAGAAGATCACCTCCAGGTTATCGAGGCCATCGAATAACTCCGGGGGCGGTCCCCACAACAGCGCGCAGTTAATCTCGCTCGCGTCTCCCGTATCGGGCCATAGACGGACCTCAAGCTCGGGCATGGCATCCGAGAACGCATCGATCCACGCCTGATCCCGCGCATCGGTCTTTAAAAGCATCACGGCTTGGCTCTCTTTCAACATCTACTGCTTCTCCCCGCCTTCGGCCTTCGATCGCTCATGTACCGGTGATGACCTCCCCTTTCCCGTAGGGTGATTGTCATCAACTGCCACTTGAACACAACCCCAACCGGCCTAAAGAATAGCGATTGAGCATGAGAGTCGCCGGAATACACCCGATCGGGAGCAAACAGGGACAAATGTTGAGAATCCCCAATTAAAATACTAAACTGGCGTTAATCAGGCGGTCCGGCCGTGATGTTCAGGGCCGACAATAAATACAACACCAACCGGAGGAGCCAGTCTCGACATGAGTACGGGGGATATCTTTGTCCGCTTTAAAGAGGTACAGAAGAGTTATGACGGCGAAATTCTGGTCGTCAAAAACCTGAACCTGGACATCGAACGTGGCGAGTTCGTCACTATGCTCGGCCCTTCCGGCTCAGGCAAGACCACCTGCCTGATGATGCTGGCGGGCTTTGAACCCGCTACCCATGGTGAGATTTATCTTGGCGACCGGCCGATCAATGCCGTACCGCCCCACAAACGGGGCATCGGCATGGTGTTTCAGAACTATGCCCTCTTTCCCCATATGACGGTGAACGAGAATCTCGCATTTCCCTTGGAGGTACGCAAACTCAGTAAGTCCGAGATTGCGACGCGTACCAAGCGCGCTCTCGACATGGTGCAACTGGGTGCTTTTGGAGATCGGCGTCCTGCACAACTCTCTGGCGGACAACAGCAGCGGGTTGCCGTCGCGAGGGCACTGGTTTTTGATCCGGATCTTATTCTTATGGATGAGCCCCTTGGGGCGCTTGATAAACAGTTGCGTGAACAGATGCAATATGAAATTAAGCACATCCATGAAAGTCTTGGGGTGACAGTCGTGTACGTTACCCACGATCAGTCCGAAGCACTGACCATGTCCAACCGCATCGCTGTCTTTGACGATGGCGTGATTCAACAACTCGCCTCTCCCAGCGACCTCTATGAGCGTCCCGAGAATGCGTTTGTTGCGCAGTTCATCGGTGAGAACAACCGGCTGATGGGATCAATCGAGGCTATTGAAGGTAACCAGTGTCAGGTCAAGATAGACAACGGCGAGGTGATCAAGGCGCTAAAGGTCAACGTGGGTGCCGTCGGAGAACGAGCGACACTGTCCCTGCGACCAGAGCGAGTGGAAGTAAATCCGGAACCGGGCAAGTTCCCCAATGTTTTTGATGCCAAGGTCGAGGAACTCATTTATCTTGGCGATCATATCCGCACCCGGGCAACCGTGTGCGGGCACGATGATTTTATTGTTAAGATTCCCAACGCGTCGCATCATGCGTCGCTGAATGAGGGAGATTCAGTCAAGTTCGGTTGGTCCATGGAGGACTGCCGAGCACTTGATGTCTCTGGTGCGCACTAGGAGCGCATCCGGGATATATCCTAGCGTCTCTTGAAGACGATAAACCAACCTCAGAAGGAGGAACCCATGAGAAAACATCTCATAACAACCACCTTGGCCTCAGCTGTCATCAGCGCGGCCTTGGTAGTACCAGCTCAGGCCGATGTCACCATCGCGTCCTGGGGTGGTGCATACACCATGAGCCAGCAGAAGGCTTATGCAGATACCTGGTCTGGTGGCACGGCCAACTTCGTCAACTATAACGGCGGTCTCGGTGAAGTACGGACCCAGGTCGAGTCCGGCAATGTCACGTGGGACATCATCGATGTCCTTCCGCATGAAGCCCGTGTCGGTTGTGACGAAGGTCTTTTTGAAGAACTGCCGCGCGATGTCTTTACACCGGCGCCTGATGGCACCTCAATGGATGAGGACATCATGGTCGAGGTACCCAATGACTGCGTAGTGCCACAGATTTTCTGGTCTTATGTCCCCTTCTATCAGAAGGGTGCTTTTGACGGAAACCCAGCCGGTGATCCAAAGACCATCGCGGACTTTTTCGATGTTGAGAAATTCCCCGGTAAGCGCGGTATTCATACCTGGGGTAACGCGCTGGTTGAGATGGCCTTGATGGCCGACGGCGTAGCACCGGGCGATGTCTATTCTGTGCTCGACACGGCTGATGGCATGGATCGTGCTTTTGCGAAACTCGATACCATCAAGGATCATGCCGTATTCTGGTCTTCAGGCGCGAAACCGCTTGAGCTGGTCACCAGTGGCGAAGTGTCGATGGCCTTGGCTTACAATGGTCGTATCGGCGCTGCCATACTTTCAGAAGGTGCCCCCTTTGTCATTAACTGGGATGGCCAGGTGCTTGAGGAAGAATGGCTTGCCATGCTCAAAGGCACACCGAATGCTGACGAAGCACTTAAGTTCCTGATCCATGCGAGTGCCCCAGAGCAGCAGGCGGGACAAGCCAAATGGATCACCTACGCACCTATGCGTGCCTCAGGCATTGATATCATCGAAGCCGGCGAGCCCTGGTTCAACACTGGCGTGAATATCATGCCGCTGATGCCTAATGCGCCCGCAGCTTTAAGCCAGATGCACCTGTTTGCCGACCCAAGCTGGTGGGCGGATAACGGAGATTCTATCTCCGAGCGCTTCACGGCCTGGTCTGGTCAGTAGACGTTTGCTTAGGTAGCATTGTTCTAGAAAAGCCGGGGTGCTTGCCTTTTGGCCGGCACCCTGGCTTTTTCTTCAGGAATACCTGACCCCTCGCTAACAACAAGTTCGTATGGCAGCCAGTAATGCGACATCTGCTCAGCCACTGCTAACGGCTGACGGTACCCCACTTAAGACCAGTTTGCAGCGGTCGATGCGTCGCAGCAAATTGCGGGCCACGGCCCTCGTGTTGCCCCCTCTGCTTTTCCTGGTTAGTCTTTTTGTGTTGCCGATTGGGAACCTACTCACCCGCAGTACTGACGATACCCTGATCAATTATCAGCTGCCGCTCACGTTCGCCATGCTGGACCGGTGGGATCGTCAGGAGCTGCCCAATGAAAGTCTCTTTGAGGCAATGTTTCTTGACCTTACCAGTCTGAACAAATACCTCATCAAGGATAACTTCGCTACTGCGGTCAATCCTGATGACCCAGCCTGGAAGATGCAGATACCAAAAAAAGGGGCCTATCGGGATGCGATGATAGCGATCGCCCCGCAGTGGAAAGATGCGAAGACATGGCTGCCGATTTATCAAGTCGCCGTAGACGGCGCCAACGTGACCGGTACCGAAAGGGAAATTAAGTACAAGCAAAAGCGTACGCAGTTCGATATCTGCTCGATGCTCACGCCGCTGACCAATGCAACCTGTTCCAAGTTGTACAAGGTCCTCAACGAGTGGGATGGCGTCAGCGAACCTGATGAAGCCCTCTTTGAGGCGTTGTATAAAGATCTGGCGTCTGCCAATAAGTATCTGCTCGGCAAATCGAGCACCCGGATGAACTATGAAAAGCCTGGTTTCAAAAGCCTGATCAAGAAATCGGGTCGCAAACTCAAGAAAGTGAGTGAACCCCCCTACAAAGACGCCATGATCAAGGCAGACAAGCGCTGGGGAGACGTCGATTTCTGGCGGGCGTTGCTGGCGATGCAAAAACCACAAACCACCGGTTACTACCTCAATGCGGTCGATCGCAAATGGGATGAAAACCGCGACGTCGTCATGCAGCCTGAAGAGCGGCGAGTCTATGCGATGCTCTGGTGGCGCACTTTCCTGGTCAGCCTGATTGTGACGGTGGGTTGCCTGATACTGGCTTATCCCGTGGCACACCTTCTGGCAACGCTGCCGCTGAAATATTCGAATTTACTGATGATCTGCGTACTGATGCCTTTTTGGACCTCGCTGCTGGTTCGGATCGTTGCGTGGATGATCATGCTGCAGCAGCAGGGCGTCGTAAACGACACCCTTGTCATGCTCGGCCTTCCCGATGAACACCGATTGCCAATGATGTACAACTTTACCGGTACGATCATTGTGATGATACAGATTCTGCTGCCGTTCATGATCCTGCCGATCTACAGTGTCATGAAAACGATTCCGCCGAGTTACATGAAAGCAGCACAGAATCTCGGCGCTCCGCCATCGCTCGCCTTTTTGCGGGTCTATATGCCGCAAACCCTTCCTGGTATTGGCGCGGGAGTCATCCTTGTATTTATCGTCGCAATCGGTTACTACATCACGCCCGAGCTGGTTGGCGGCAAGGATGGCCGACTGATTGGTAATATGGTGGCCTACCATATGCAGAAGTCACTGAACTGGGGCCTTGCAGCGGCGATGGGTTCCATTCTGCTGGCGGGTATCCTGCTGCTCTACTGGATCTACGACAAGATTGTCGGCATCGACAACATGAAACTGGGCTGAC
>CAYSMI010000046.1:7092-10900 GCA_964432165.1 uncultured Acidiferrobacter sp. | reverse complement strand
CCAGCGCGAGGATCAGGGAAAACACATGCTGGCTGACGGCGGCAGAAGCGTAGTCACGGACATTGCATACCGTGATCCCCTGGCGAGCCGCTGCAGTGAGGTCAATATTGTTGGTTCCGGTGGCGGCGACCACGATCAGTTGCAGTGCGGGGGTCGCCATTGCCGCGGCATCGATGACCACTTTGTTGGTGACCACCACCTCACATCCGTCTATCCGCTCGAGCACCTCACCCGGCCGGGTCGAGCGGTGGCGGACCCAGTGGTCCAGAGAGGCGTCTAGAGCGGCGGTATCAAGATCGCCGCGGTCAAAACTGTCGGAATCAAGGATGACGCCGCGCATAAGGATTATCTCGGCTCACCGGCATAGCGCATCTGCGCCAGTTGCCGACGCTCTTTCTTGTCGGGCCTGCCTTTCGTTTTTCTGACCGGCTGGGGCTGCAGGCGCAGTTGCCGATGTAGGGCCTCGCGCCGCTGGATGCTCATCGGGTCTTCTACATAAGCCTTCGCCGCAACCTGCGGTGAGACCCGCTTGTCGATCAGGTTGCAGACGGTCACGGTGCAGGCAAAAGTCTTGCGACGGATTCGCAGAACATCGCCGCGCCGGACGGACTTTGCCGGGCGGGTTCGCCGGTCGCCAAGCAGCACGTGCCCGGCGCGGATCGCCTCGACGGCATCAGCGCGGGTTTTGAAAAACCGTGCTGCCCAGAGCCAGCGGTCAAGGCGCACACCGTTGTCGTGTTCCATATCGAACTCCCTCAGGACTCGTTGAACGCCGGAAACCAGGTTGGACCCGATACACGGAATGATAAAATCACGGCTTTCCAACTGCAGGTATCCATCTGTGAAGTGTATCGTGCGCGTCTTGCTGATCGCCGGATTATTGGCGTTCACCTCGGCACAGGCCTTGGGACCGGTTGATGGCGAAGCGGGTGTCGTGACCTGGGCCGTAGATGACTATCAGGACACTTCAGTCAATTCACCACTGACAGGGGGTTACGGCGAACTGTGGCTAGGCGAACGCTGGGGGATGCGGGCGGCCCTGTACCGGGTAAGTCCCGACAGCGTGAGCATGGCGCCGGATGAGCAGACTGTCGTGGACCTCAAAGTCCGGGTTTTGAGCGCCACTGATAACAGCTTTCTGGCATTGGGGCTGGGTTGGGAACAGGATCGCTTCGGCGCCGAGGGCGATGCGTCGGGAGCCCGGATCATGGCGGAGGGGCGGTTAGGTGTCTTGGGTTTTCTGCGTTTGTACGCCGAGGCTGGCTGGGCACCGTACCTGGGTGACGTGGGATCGCGCCGCGACATGTCTTCAATTTCCGTTGAGACGGGGTTTGTGCTGGACCCCTTCCCCTTTGTGGATTTTCGTCTGGGCTGGCGCTACCAGATCACGGACTATACCGGCGTGATCACGGGGTCGGCAGGGAGTGAGGGCAGTTACGGCGTGTTGCTAGGTGGCGGGATTCATTGGTGATCCAGGTTGGCGAGATCCTGGATCGCCTTCAGGAACATCGACCACAACTCGTCAGGCAATCCAGCCCACGCCGGGCGGAAGTGGCGCTGGTGCTTGATGCCAGCGCGACAGATCATGACCCCAATATCATCTTCATCCAGCGATCGATGTCTCCTGATGATCCCTGGTCAGGGCAGATGGCTTTCCCCGGTGGTCGGCGTGAGGACAACGATGTTAAGGCGGGTGACGCGGCCTGCCGCGAAACCCATGAGGAGATCGGACTTGAACTTCGCCGCGAAGATCTGGCGGGGTGTCTTGGGGATTTACGAGGCCGCCACGGGGGCCGGTCCGCTGATCTCGTGATCTCCTGTTTCGTGTTTTCCATTAACGAAATTCCAACCCTAAAACCCAATCACGAGGTCTCCGAGATCGTACGGATACCGTTGTCCCGGCTTCTGGAGCCGCATTTGCAGACATCGGTACGATACGATGCTGCAGGGGGCATGCGGTTTCCCGGTATATTTCTGGATAAGGACGACGAGCGGGTGATCTGGGGATTGACCTACCGGTTTTTGAGGCAGCTTTTCTCGCTCTTGGGCCATCAATTGCCTGCCGACTGATCGGCAATGCCCGTCGACCGAGTGTTCGGGCCAGGTTTAGCAAAGCAGAGGAACATCCATGGCAAGAGCCGATAATCGACGCCCGGATGAGTTGCGTCCGGTGCGCTTCTCGCGGTCTTTCAGCCGTCACGCCGAGGGTTCGGTGCTGGTGGAATTCGGAGATACCCGGGTGCTGTGCATGGCGAGCGTTGAGGAGCGCGTGCCGAGGTTTCTGCAGGGCAGCCAGCAGGGGTGGATAACGGCCGAATACGGGATGCTCCCCCGGGCAACCGGTGAGCGAATGGCGCGCGAGGCGGCCCGGGGCAAACAAGGCGGCCGGACGCTGGAGATCCAGAGACTGATCGGCCGGTCGCTGCGGGCCGCTTTGGACCTTACAGGGCTTGGGGAGCGGACGATTACGCTCGACTGTGATGTGCTCCAGGCGGATGGCGGTACCCGCACGGCGTCTATCACGGGCGCGTGGGTGGCCCTTGCCGATGCACTGGACCGCCTGTCTCAGGAGGGCTTGCTGGATGCTCCGTTGCCGTTGCACCAGATCGCCTCTGTCTCAGTGGGACTCAAGCAGGGCGAGGTCCTCCTGGATCTGGATTATGCCGAGGACAGCAGCGCCGATACCGACATGAATTTCGTAATGAACGATCAGAACTGTTTCATCGAGATTCAGGGAACCGCGGAACAGGCTCCGTTTAGCGAGGCTGAGATGCAGCGCATGACCACTGCGGCCGTGAAAGGAATTCAGGAACTGATGCGGCTACAGCGCCTCGCCCGTGAGACGCCGCCACAGTGACGCATGAGCTGGTACTGGCCTCGGATAACCGGGGAAAACTCAAAGAATTGACGGCCCTGTTGTTGGACAGCGGCTTCTCTGTGGTCGGTCAGGGGGCTCTGGGCGTCACCCCTGCCGAGGAGACGGGCGAGACCTTTGTCGAGAACGCCATCCTGAAGGCACGCAATGCCGCACTGCAGACGGGTCGCCCGGCCATTGCTGACGATTCAGGGCTCGAAGTGGATGCGCTCAACGGCGCGCCCGGGGTGTATTCGGCCCGCTTTGCCGGAGACCACGCCAGCGATTCGGACAACGTGACCCAACTGCTGTCCCGGCTTGAAAATATTCCATGGGAAGATCGCAATGCCCGATTCCGCTGCTTGATGGTATATCTCAGGCAGGCAGATGATCCCGCACCGCTCATCTGCGAAGGCACATGGTCGGGGGTGGTTACCCAGGCGCCGAGCGGCCATAACGGCTTTGGCTATGACCCGGTATTCTGGGTGCCGGATGAAGGCTGTACCGCTGCAGAGCTCGACAGCGAGCGCAAGAATGGGTTGAGCCACAGGGCCCGCGCGTTACGGATGCTGGTGGAACGGCTGAAGGAAAGCGCAGGCGCGCCCTAGGCTATGACGGGTCGGCGGCCCGGATTTCCACGGTGGTCTGCCTTTCGGAGATCTCCACATTTTTAAGACCGGGCACGGACAGGACATTTTTCCCGATGAGCATTAATCCGCAAAGCGCGAACAGTACCTTTCGCCAGACCGGGTTCACCGACAGCACCGCATAACCGAGCACAAATACGCCGAGCGCGATGAGCAAGAGCGCCCCCACAAGGAGCTTGCCATCGGTGTACTGGAGCTGCACATCACTGGATCCGCCAGCAACCGGGATAACCATAAATGCATAATTACCGGCGCTGATCCCCGTCTTTGCGCCGTTTATGCGCGCGCGCCAGTTCCCATGATGGTT
>CAYSMI010000046.1:0-6992 GCA_964432165.1 uncultured Acidiferrobacter sp. | reverse complement strand
ATCCTACTTTGGTATACCTTCAAGTCTGAAACCGTACAGTTTTCGGTCAATCTGTCCGCTTCGACCAGAGGCGCGGTAACGAGGATCGGCCGGTCATAGGCAGTAGCCACTTCTGAGAGTTTCCCTGGAATCGCGTGTCGCGCGGGTACCACCAGCTGGTCACTGCCGCAGTAGACACGGTCCAGCGGGTCAACAATCTCGTAAAGGGCGTTGGCCTCGTTGGCAAAGACCTTTTGAACCCGATCACTGGAAACAGGAATATCGCTAACGACAAACCGGGTATTCAGGAGTCGAAGAATCTCGGGCTGGTGATTCATCAGGAACACAACACCGTTCGCGGTAATCGCGACATCTTTATAGGCCTCCCGAAGGAACTTGACATACTCGTTTCGCACCGTGGTGGCATAACCTCCGACCGTGGCCAATTTGTAATAACTGAAGATGTTGTGATGGTAGGAGGTGTTGCTCATGACCAGGGCCGTACGAAAGTTCCCCGGCGCCTTCTGAATGGCGGCGATGACAGAATTTTCCGGGAAATGGTCTTTTGAATCGAGACGTGTGTTGAACGCATACATCGCGGAGAACGACTCATACAGCGTAAACAAAACCGCGATAACCCCCACCAGGTTTCCCAGGTTTTTCCGGACGAGGAGATGACCGGCGAGGATGAAGACCGCAAGGATCACCAGCGGTGGAATAAAGAACCACAGGTTGACAATCGCATCGTGCTGAAGCTTGGCGAAGCCGATCCATGTCAGAAGGAGCACTCCCGGCAGAATGGCCCAGACCAGATCGTACGTTTTTCTGTCTTCGAGAAAATACCTCAGGCCAAGGCCGCTCAGCACAATGCAGGTGAAAATGATGAGCGTTATAAACCGGCTGAACTGGCCGGCGCCTCCAGCGGGAATCAGGTTGACCAGCCCAACAATCAGCGGATTGCCGTTAAACAGGGCGAACACGAAAAACAGCGTTATGCCAAGAGCCCACACGAGCCGGCAATGACGCCGCAGCCCGCCACAGATACCGTAAAGCGTCAGGTAGAGAACGATAAGGCCAAAAAAGGCCATGAATTCAACGACATTGGTGTTGTAGATTACCTTAAGACCCGGCGCCCCCAGGCCCTGCCCGAGATAGTGCGGGAACATGAATCTGACAATGTCCAGGGGTCGGGGCAGTCCGTCTAACGGCAAGGTCAACAGAGACTGAAACAGGGGCGCGTTGCCAAGACCCTGGTAACGGAATGGTTGTGCACCGCGCAGTCCGTCAGCGATCTCTGCCATCTGCGCCATCACATCGGGCACGAGCAGCACTGCGGCACCGAGGTAAAGCGCGTGGGTGGCCGTCCACAGACGCCACTTTGCACCAACCGACTCCTTTGCCAGCCAAAGATAAACGGTGTTGAAAAAACCGACAAAGATAAAACTGAACAGCGCGATCTGGGTGTAGCCGCTGCTGTAGAAAAATATGACGCTCAGGATGAGCGCAAGAGCCGACGGCCAATTGGGACCGTCCCGGATCAGTTTGAGGTTGAACAGGAAAATCAACGGGATCCATAACTGGGTCGCAAGATGCTGGGGGAAAAGCAGCCATACCAATTGATGGGTGTTGTAGGCCCAGGCGATACCTGCGAACACAGCGACGATGGGCTGACAGCCGAGATGGAGCATGAGGGCGTACATGAATATTCCCGCCAGAACCAGCCGGAACCATGTACTCCAGTCCAGTGCATTTGGCACGTCCATGAATAACTGAAAAAAGCTGGTGATGAAAGACCCGGTACCCTGCCCGTTTGAGGGTTGGCCGGTAAGGACATGCGGCAGATAATCCGTGTTGCTGCCTTCACGCAAGTTGTCCCAGAAGATTCTTCTGTAGGGATAGTGCGCCGTGGGAGAGTCTGCGAGTATTCCTTGGTTGACGCCGTGCGGACCCCGGTCAGCTTCCCAGGCGGGCTTGTTCAGAATGAAATCAAATGCGCTGAGGTGTTTATCCTGAAACAGTACATCGTGGAGATACCCGGCCGCGAGCAGGACGAAAAAGCCGGCGTACAAAGCGTGTAGCCACTTGGTGGAGGAGCCAGACCGCGTATCGTTCATCAGTCAAATAAAGATTTGCCGAATCTGCTTCCGGCGTGCTTTACACCCTGTCCTGCGAAAGCGATTACGACGATATGAGATCGGTTACGGATTTCGGACACTGAGCTGTCGGGCCTGGGAACACAGACGGCAGGAAAGGTCGAACCCAGTATAACGGACTAGAGGCTTATCATTGCCACGCCGGAAAAGGGTTGCGGCCATTCGCCCATACCAGGGCCCGCACTTCAAGATGTCTCAGTGGGCGGGCCTCAACCCGCCAACCGAAATCATCGCGGTTGTCCAAAACCAGCCGCTAGCCCGGCTTTATCTGGAGTTTGCAGAAAGACCGTGATTCAATCCGGTGCTGGCGGGATGATCCGGCAGCATCATTTACTCAGAGTATCTGTAACAGGACTGGTAACATCCGTGCTGTAAAGATTTGGGAGTAGCACAATGAAAGAACTGGTCCTGGTACGCCACGGCCAAAGCACCTGGAACCTGGAGAACCGTTTCACCGGCTGGGTCGATGTGGATTTATCCGAAAGGGGTCTGCGCGAAGCCCGCGATGCCGGAAAGACATTGCTGGCAAAAGGTTACCGGTTTGATCTTGCCATGACCTCGCTGCTCAAGCGCTCGACCAGAACGCTTTGGCTGATCCTTGAAGAGATGGACCTGATGCATCTTCCGGTCAAGACGGACTGGCGACTGAACGAGCGCCATTACGGCGCGCTGCAGGGTCTCGACAAGAAAGAAACCGCACTCCGGCATGGCGATGAGCAGGTGCTCAAGTGGCGCCGTGGTTATGCCATTCGTCCCCCGGCTCTTGCGGCAGACGACCCCCAGCATCCGTCCCACGATCCGAAGTATGCGGGCGTCGCGGGACTGCCGGACACCGAGTCCCTGGCGGACACGCTGGAGAGGGTGACCAACTGGTGGGATGAGCAGTTGGTACCCGAACTTGCGGCGGGCCGCAAGGTGCTGGTCGTGGCGCACGGCAACAGTCTGCGGGCGATGGTGAAATTTCTCCAGGGCCTGAACGAAGATGAGATCATGCAGTACAACATCCCCACCGGTATCCCGCTGGTCTACCGGTTGAACGATGCGCTACAGGTTGTTGACCATGAATACCTGGCCGACGAAGCTGCCCTCAGCGCTGCTGTCAATGAAGTCAGGAACCAGGCTTCGTCAAAGCCGCAGACTTGAGCGCGCGGCCGGCTAGTCGCGCCGAAGGCGCTCCGACAGCGCGATCGGGCTGGGATAACGCAGCACGACAAACGCCGACGACAGCACGAAGGTGATCAGCGTCGCCAACTGAACGAGATGGGCGGCCTCCTGGCTCATGGTTTGTGCCTGAAGGGCGACCGCAACCAGCAATAAGGAAAACTCGCTCATCTGGCCGAGCCTGACGCCGGCCTCACCGGCCAGAATATTGCTCTCGCCGAACTTCTTGAGGAGCGCACGGTAGGTCACCGGCTTGATCAGGAGCACCCCCAGTGCGAGAGCCAGCGCACCCGGCCAGACCGCAGCAGCGCCGGCAACGTCGAAACCCGCGCCGAGCGCAAAAAAGAACATCACCAGGAAAAAGTCGCGCAACGGCCGAAGACTCTCGGCGATAAAGGGCGCAATCGGGCTGTTGGCGAGCGTGATGCCGCCGATGAAGGCCCCGATCTCGTAGGAAAGGCTGAGGCTCTCGGCCAACTGCGCAAAGCCCAGACACCAGCCCAGCGACAGCAGAAAAACATACTCGCCGACTTTGTCAAAACGCACAAAGAGCGGACGCAGCAGCCACCTTTCTGCCAGCAGTCCGCCGACAAAGAGTATCGGAAGCCCCGCGAACTCCAGCCCAACCCGCAGCCAGGGTATCGATCCCACCGCCAGGGTGTCGAGCAGCAGCAGCGCACCTACCGCGAGCAGGTCCTGTAGCAGCAGAATGCTGATGATGACCTCCCCGGTATGCCGGTGGTGCAGCACCGTCGTCGGCAGGAGTTTCAGCCCGATAATCGTGCTGGAAAGCGTGCTCGCCATGCCGACCAGCAGGCAGTCGGTTCGGGAAAGCCCCGCAGCCGCTGCTACCCCATAACCCAGAAGCGCAAAAATTATGGAACTGATCAGGGTGACCCCAACAGCTTCGCGCATCTGGCCCACGAGTTTGCGCGGTGAAAGATCCAGCCCCAGCAGGAACAGCAAAAAGATGATCCCGATATGGGCGAGCTCGGCTATCAGGTATGGGTCGGTGACAAGCCCAGCAACGGACGGCCCGGCGAGAACGCCGAGTGCAATATAAGCAACCAGCAGCGACTGTCGGGCAAAAAGGGCAACCGTGGCGAGCAGCGCCGCCCCGGTGAAAATCAGGAATACGGAAAATAGAACAGACTCACCGATCACAGCAGGTGCCTCGCGCCCCCGGGCGCAGAGTCAGGCCGGAAAATAATCGGGCTCTTGCCCCGCTTTCCACTTGATGTTGCAACCGATACTCGGTATCTGTTCGCCCGAAATGGCGTTGCCGCCAAGCACCGCGTCAGCGGCGCTGCGAAGATCGATCCCGGTAACCGGTTCACTGTTTTTGGGGCGGGAGGCATCGAATTGGCCCCGGTATGCAAGTTGGCGATGCTCATCGAAGAGGAAAAAATCCGGCGTGCAGGCGGCGCGGTAGGCTTTAGCAACGGACTGGTCTTCATCGTAAAGGTAGGGAAAGCCAAAACCATGCCGGGCCGCCTCTTCAGCCATTTTTTCTGGCGCATCATCGGGGTGGGTAGTGGCGTCGTTGGCGCTGATCGCGATCGTGGTGAGCCCGCGTGACGCGTATTCCTGAGCAAAGACATTAAACGCATCGCGGATATGAATCACGTAAGGACAGTGGTTACAGATGAAAGCGACCAGCAGCGCTTTGCTGTCGGCGTAGTCTGACAGCGAAACGGCCGCCCCCCCTGATGTCGGGTGGGTATTGGACAGGGTGAAGGCCGGAGCCTCGGACCCCAGTGCCTGCATGGTGGAGGCGGTGCTGGCCATAATGCTCGATTAAAGCGTGAGACGTACCAAAATTGTAGCATGTGAGGAATGCCGCGAAGCGTTGCCAGCCTTCCGTGAGAGGCAATTACCGCTAGAATATTCTCAACATTTTCCAGCGGTGCTTTCAGGTTGGCGACCAGCGACAAGACTCTTACGCATCTTAACGATCAGGGCGAGGCCCGGATGGTGGACGTGGGCGGCAAAGAGATTACCGCCCGGCGCGCAGTCGCGCATGGGCGTATCGAGATGCAGCCGACAACGCTCGATCTTATTGCCCAGGGTGGTCACGCCAAGGGCGACGTTCTGGCGGTGGCGCGCATCGCGGCGATCATGGCGGCCAAGCGAACCGCAGAGACCATCCCGCTGTGTCATCCGCTTTCTCTGACGCGTGTCGAGGTGGATTTTGAGGTCGACAGCAATCAACAGTGTGTCTTTTGTACCGCGGTCACCGAAACCCGCGAGCGGACTGGTGTGGAGATGGAGGCCCTGACCGCCGTGAATGCGGGGCTCCTGACAATCTATGACATGTGCAAAGCGGTCGACCGCGGTATGACGATTACAGATATCCAGTTGCTGGAAAAATCCGGTGGGCAATCGGGCGACTGGAAACGACAGACATGAATACGCCCGAACCTGTTTCCCGCCAGCCAAGCTGCGATGATGAATCTGATCCAGCGCTGCTGCCTGTTGACACGGCGCTGGAGCGGATTGCACAGGCGGTTACTCCGATCAGCGACCTGGAAGTCGTGGCGCTGCGCGAAGCCCTCGACCGGGTACTGGGTGTCGATATCCAGTCCCCGATGGCCGTCCCGAACCACACCAACTCGGCGATGGACGGCTATGCATTGCGTTTTGCCGACCTGAACGGAACGCCGCTGCGGATGGCGGGTACCGCCTGGGCAGGCAAAGCCTTCTCGGGCGTTGTGAACGCCGGTGAGTGTGTACGCATCATGACGGGCGCGGTCATGCCCGAAGGTGCGGACACGGTGGTGATGCAGGAGCACGTCGAGCGCCACGGTGACGAGATTCGCGTCGCCGATGGGCAGCGGCAAGGTCAGCACGTCCGCCTCGCGGGTGAAGATCTGGCTGAGGGCGAAACGGCCCTGGATTCGGGCCGGCGGCTGCTGGCTGCTGACATCGGCATGGTGGCCTCGCTGGGGGTGGGCGAACTGCCCGTCCTGCGCCGCCCACGGGTCGCGTTTTTCTCCAACGGTGATGAACTGCGCTCGATTGGTCAGCCTTTGGCGCTGGGGGACGTCTATGACTCCAACCGTTACACGCTGTACGGAATGCTGAGCCGCGCGGGTACGACCTTCAACGATCTTGGCGTGGTGCGCGATGACCGGGACGAGATCAAACAGACGTTTCTGCGGGCGGCTGATATTGCCGATGTGGTGATTACGTCAGCCGGCGCTTCGGTCGGTGATGCCGATTACGTCAAAGAGGTGTTGGACGAGATCGGCCAGGTCAGTTTCTGGAAGATTGCGATGAAGCCGGGCCGGCCCCTGTCTTTTGGCAAGATCGGCGATAGCCTTTTTTTCGGCCTGCCGGGCAACCCGGTCTCGGTGATGGTGACCTTTTATCAGTTTGTTTTGCCGGCCCTTCGGCGCCTTTCCGGTGAGACAACGTGGCAGCCGCTACGCCTTCAGGCACGTACTCTGGATCGCCTGAAAAAACGCCCCGGCCGGACCGAGTACCAGCGCGGGATGCTCGCGCAGGACGACACCGGCGCCTTGGTGGTGTCGACAACCGGCGAGCAGGGTTCGGGTATCTTAAGTTCCATGAGCCAGGCCAACTGTTTTGTCATCCTGCCGATTGACAGCGCGGGTGCGAAGCCTGGCGATGTGGTGCAGGTGGAGCCCTTCTCGGGCCTGGTCTGAATGCTGCCAAAGACAAGAATCGACCACCCCA
>CAYSMI010000045.1:0-10967 GCA_964432165.1 uncultured Acidiferrobacter sp. | reverse complement strand
TGGCGGTCATTGGGGTCGGCCTCATCGGCGGATCTCTGGCAGGGGCACTCAAGAACCGTGAGTCAGTCGGTACCGTTATCGGCTGCGGGAGAGGCACCGAGAACCTTGAGGCCGCACTTGAGCTCGGGCTGATCGACCGATACACCAAAGATCCGATTGAGGCGGTCGCCGAGGCGGATATTGTTTTTCTCGCAACGCCGGTCAAAACCTTGATTGATCTGTTTCCGACCCTGGCCAAACATCTGCAGCCGCGCGCTGTCATTACGGACGCAGGAAGCGTCAAGCGTGAGGTCATTGACAGCGCAAGGCTGGCCCTGGGCGGGCGCTTTGGCAGGTTTGTTCCCGGCCACCCGGTTGCCGGCCGGGAGCATAGTGGGGCGAAGGCGGCCGATGCGGACCTGTTTCGTGATCATTGGGTCGTTCTGACACCGACGGAGGAAACCGATCAGGATGCCCTTGCCTCGGTCAGGAGGATGTGGGAGACCGTGGACGCGAAGGTCCGACTGATGGGCCCTGACCTGCACGATCAGGTTCTGGGCATGACAAGTCATCTTCCGCACGCTGTTGCCTATGCCCTGGTCGCGCAACTTTCAGACCAGCAGCAAAACGAGGACTGCTCAGCTATGGTGGCAGGGGGCTTTCTCGACATGACCCGTGTTGCATCCAGTGACCCCGTTATGTGGCGCGACATCTTCCTGCATAACCGTGAAAATACGGCAAACCTGATTCGCGAGTACCGGGAGGTGCTAGAGAATCTGGAAGATCTCATACGGAATCACGATTCCGCCGGTCTCGAGGAATGGTTTAAAAAGGCCAGAGACCTGCGAGCGGATCTTAAGGGAGCTTGAAGGAAGGGTCGGTCTGCAGTGAGATGAGCAGAATTGTCTCCACGGCAAGTGAAGCGCTCGCGGGGATCGTGAAAGCGCCTCCCGATAAGTCGATCAGTCATCGATCAGTGATCTTTGGGGCGATCGCGGATGGCGTTACCCGGGTCTCGAATCTGCTTGAAGGCGAGGACGTCCTGGCGACTGTCACCGCCTTTCAGCAAATGGGGGTTGAGATAGAGGGGCCTGAGCAGGGCGAGGTGCGGATTGCCGGTGTCGGCAGAAGGGGGCTCAAGGCCGCTGACGGCGAATTGGATTTGGGTAATTCCGGTACGTCGATGAGGCTGCTAACAGGACTTCTCGCAGGACAACGTTTCGACAGCCGCCTCGTCGGAGATGCATCGCTGCGCCGTCGGCCGATGGACCGTGTCGTCCTTCCTTTGCAGGAGATGGGCGCGCGGGTGGAGGCGCTCGACGGCCGGCCACCGCTGGACATATACGGCGTGGACACCCTGAATGCCATTCAGTATCACCCGCCGGTAGCCAGCGCACAGGTTAAATCCGCGATCCTGTTGGCGGGTTTGTACGGACACGGTAGCACCAAGGTTATTGAAACGGCGTGTACCCGGGACCACACAGAGAGGATG
Source organism: uncultured Acidiferrobacter sp. (assembly GCA_964432165.1). Classification (GTDB taxonomy): domain Bacteria; phylum Pseudomonadota; class Gammaproteobacteria; order Arenicellales; family UBA868; genus UBA868. The sequence continues at coordinate 9,496 of CAYSMI010000045.1, read as the reverse complement.
CTGTCTGGCTTCGCCGGTTCGGCCTGGAATTCAAAGGACCCGGTGGCGAGCGCTGCCACTGTCGTGCTATCGGGGCAGAGTCTTGTTATTCCGGGCGATATTTCTTCCGCTGCGTTCTTCCTGGTCGCCGCATCCCTTCGACCCAACAGCGACCTTTTGTTGCCGGGTGTGGGCATCAACCCCACGCGGTGTGCGGTTCTGGACATTCTGAAGTTGATGGGGGCAGACATCGAAATCTCCCGGGAACGATTGGAATCAAACGAGCCCGTATGCGATCTTCGCGTCCGGGCCGCAGCACTGCACGGCATCGATATTCCTAAAGAGTTTGTGGCGAATGCTATTGACGAGTTTCCTATCATTGCTGTTGCAGCGGCGGGCGCATCGGGTATTACCAGGATTCGGGGTGCATCGGAACTTCGGGTTAAGGAATCAGACCGGATTACTGCTGTTGTTCAGGGGCTTCAACAACTGGGTATCGATGCCGTGGAATACCTAGATGGAATGGACATCAACGGAGGTAACCTTATTTCCGGGTCTGTGGACAGTTTCGGCGATCATCGGATTGCAATGGCGTTTGCGGTTGCTGGATGCATTGGAGAAGGTTCTGTAGAAATTCGTGAAGCGGACAGTATTCGAACGTCGTTTCCTGATTTTGTCCCGCTCATGAATTCAGTCGGCCTGCGCCTGGAAGAAATTTCGTGATGCCAGTCACGGATACTACAGCCCCTGTGCTCGCCATCGACGGTCCCAGCGGCACTGGCAAAGGAACCATTGCCGGCCGGGTTGCCAGGCACCTTGGCTGGCAGACCCTGGATAGCGGAGCCTTGTATCGTGCCTTCGCGTTCCTTGCCGTTGAGAACAGTATCCAGCCCAGTGATGCTGAAGGACTGGAGGCGTTGTCACGGTCGAGTGGGGTCCGGTTTGTTGCAGAACTTGATGGAGTAAAGATTTTCGTTGGTGACCGGGACATCACAGACGCGGTTCGCAGCGAATCAGGAGGTAAAAACGCGTCGGTTTATGCAAAAGTTCCAGTGGTCCGCAAGGCACTGCTGCAAAGGCAGCGGTCCATGCGGCGTCTGCCAGGTCTCGTCGCCGATGGGCGTGATATGGGCACGGTGGTCTTTCCGGATGCCTTCCTTAAAGTATTCCTGGATGCTTCGGCAACAGTTAGAGCGCAAAGGCGCTATAAGCAGTTGAAGGGAAAGGGTTTTGATGTTACATTGCGCGCCCTTGAGCGGGAGATAGCAGAGCGCGACGATCAGGACCGGAATAGAGCAGTCTCACCACTCGTCCCTGCCGCCGACGCAATCGTTCTCGACACCTCTGAGAAGGGTATCGGGGAGGTTTTCGCTGAAGTGATGCAGTCCGTAAATGGGCGGTTGGATACTGAAAAGACCTCGCGCGCTTAGGATAAACCCAGGGGCTGGTATAGCACCAGCTGAAATTCACCTTCAACAACGCCGCATGACGTTCCAGCGGCCCCTGCAGAAAATGTCAGAAAACTTTGAACAACTCCTTGAAGAGAGCCTGAAAGGCTCGGTAATGCAGACCGGTGCCGTTATCTCGGCGGAGGTCGTTGACATCAACGGAGACTACGTTGTCGTAAATGCCCGACTGAAGTCAGAGTCCGAAATCCCGGCAATACAGTTTCGGGATGCTGACGGAGCGGTCTCTGTGCAGATTGGTGACTATGTGGAAGTCGCAATCGAGGCGCTTGAAGATGGTTTCGGAAACACCCGTTTGTCCCGGGAGCGTGCCCGGCGAGCAAAATCCTGGGAGGCGCTACAGTCTGCATTCGATAATGAATCCATCGTCACCGGATTCCTGACCGGCAAGGTGAAAGGAGGATTTACGGTTTCGTTGGACGAGGTCCGAGCGTTCCTGCCCGGCTCTTTGGCAGATGTGCGTCCTGTAACAGATTCAGCGCATCTTGAAAACCGGGAACTTGAGTTCAAGGTGATCAAACTGGATCAGGGCCGCAACAATGTAGTTGTCTCCCGACGCGCTGTCGTCGAGCAGGAGATGCAGGAAGAACGAAGCGCCTTGCTTGAGAACCTTGAGGAAGGTCAGATTATCACAGGGGTAGTGAAAAATCTTACAGACTACGGCGCGTTCGTGAACCTGGGTGGACTGGATGGCCTGTTGCACATTACGGATATCGCCTGGAAGCGTGTCAAGCATCCCTCCGAGGCGATCAATGTTGGAGATGAGGTTACGGTCCGGGTGCTGAAGTTTGATCGCGAGAGAAACCGCGTGTCGCTGGGTATGAAGCAGCTCGGTGAAGATCCATGGGCGGATATCGCACGCCGGTACCCGGAAAAAACGCGCATCTTCGGGAAAGTCACGAACATCACCGACTACGGCGCCTTTGTGGAGCTGGAGGAAGGTGTTGAGGGTCTGGTTCATGTCTCTGAAATGGACTGGACAAACAAGAACGTCCACCCGAATAAGGTTTGTCATCTCGGAGACGAAGTCGAGGTCATGGTCCTCGAGGTCGATTCGGACCGGCGGCGGATTTCTCTCGGCATGAAACAATGCACCGGGAATCCCTGGGAGGAATTCGCTGGTACTCACCAGCGTAATGACAAGATCACCGGTGAGATCAAATCGATCACGGACTTTGGGGTCTTTATCGGCCTCGAAGGCGGTATCGATGGACTCATCCACTTGAGCGATCTCTCCTGGGACCGGGAAGGCGAGGATGCGGTACGTGACTTCAAGAAAGGCGATCAGATCACCGCTGTCGTGTTGTCGGTTGATCCCGAGCGGGAGAGAATCTCTCTGGGAATCAAGCAGGCGCAGGAGGACCCATTTAACGCTTATGTCGGTGCGCACTCCAAAGGGGCTTCTGTGAAGGGTGTTATCACGAGCGTCGATGCGAAAGGCGCTGTAATTGAACTCGGGGAAGGCGTAGAGGGTTACCTGCGTGCTACAGAACTGTCACGCGAATATGTGGAAGATGCACGATCAGTGCTCAACCCAGGTTCCGAGCTAGAGGCCAAGATCACCAGCATTGACCGCAAGACCCGTCGCATTACACTCTCGATCAAGGCGCTTGAAGCTGAGATCGAAGACAAGGCAGTACAACAGTACAGCGGGCAAGTATCGGCGAAGACCTCTCTAGGAGAAAAACTCAAGGAAGAGTTCGAGAAACAGGACACCTGAAGTTGTTCCGGGTGATACCGACACGGTAGTATCAGATGAAGACAATGACCAAGTCAGAACTCATCGAGAGACTGTCGCGTGAGCAGCCCCACCTGCCGCCAAGGGATGTGGAGTTTTCAGTGAACGCAGTCCTTGACCATATGCGAAGAGCATTGGTCGCGGGAGATCGGATCGAGATTCGCGGGTTTGGGAGTATTGGGCTCCGGTATCGAATGCCCCGAACCGGCAGGAATCCCAAAACGGGAGAGGCCGTCAGCGTGCCAGGCAAGTACGTGCCGCACTTTAAGCCCGGGCGTTTGCTTCGTGAGAGAGTCAATCAGGGCGGTCCGGCCAAGGGCGCTGAGCATTCGTCGTATCCTGAGGTTGACTGACCCAATCTTGCTGTTCCGAGCGTTCCGACGGAACGAGTAGGTTAAAGACGGCAGATGCTAAAAAAGATTCTAACGACTGTCGTGATCCTGATTACGATTGTGGCCGGAATTACGTTTGCCGCAAAGAACCCCCAGACGATCTCGATTTCGTATTACCTCGACCTTGCCTGGGAAGGTCCTTTGGTGCTCGCCCTTATCACGGCGCTAGCAACCGGCGTGCTCCTCGGCGGGACGCCCCTGTTGCTGCGCATCTTCCGGCTTAAGCGGAAACTCGCGTCTGCTGGATTGACTTCTCCCACGAGCGACACGCCGTCGAGTTCAGTCTCCCTGGGTCCAAAAGAAATCCAAACAAAGCGATAAGTAAATGGATCCAGTCTGGCTATTGGCGTTGTTGCCGTTGGCGGTGGCCTCCGGATGGCTCGCCGCGCGACGGGCACGTTCCCAACCGCGGCACCCCTCGCCGCCGAAAGGCATCTCGGAAACCTATTTCCGGAGCATCAATTTTCTGGCGAACGATCAGCATGACAAAGCTTTGGACGTGCTGGCGAAAGCCCTGGAGGACCACGACGAGTCGTTGGAGATTCAGCTCGCCCTGGGGACCCTGTTCCGTCGCCGGGGAGAAATCGAGAAAGCCACGCAAATTCACCAGAGCCTGATTTCACGAGCGGGGCTACGATCTGAGCAGAAGGGTCAGGTGCTCTTTGAACTCGCGAACGACTATTTCAAGGCAGGGTTGCTTGATCGGTCTGAGAACCTGCTGCTCGAGCTCGGGGCCGGCGAAGGATTGCGCGAACCTGCATTGCGGCTTTTGATCCAGATCTACGAAAGTGAACGCGAATGGGAAAGTGCCATTGCCGCGGCAACCCGACTCGACAGCCTGACTGCTGAGGCCTGGAGCCCTGTGATCGCCCAGTACCACTGTGAGTTGGGCGAGCGCGACCTCAGTGGCGGCAACTACGCGGCGGCCAAGAGTCGGGCCGACGAGGCATTGAAGCTTTTCGCAACTTGTTCGCGGGCCATTATCCTGCTCGGGAGGCTGGAAGCATTGATGGGCAAACATCGGCAGGCCGTCGCCACCTGGATGCGCCTTTGTGAGGAACATCCCGATATGGTTCACGAGGTTGCCCGGTTGGTACAAGCCAGCGCCGAGAGTCTTGGTAAACCCGCCCTGTATATCGACTTTTTGAATCTCGCATTAGCAGCGAGCGCTGATGAGCGGCTCCAACTTCTACTGGTCGACTATCTGTCCAGCCAAGGCCGTGCTCAAGAGGCCGAGACCCACCTGCTTTCCTGGGTTAATGAAAACGCGAGCCTGCCGGGACTGCACCGCCTTCTGGAAATGCGTACTGGCGAGGACTCCACTGCAGTTTCAACGCAGGACTATCGGCTGGTGCAAAGAGTAACCGGCAAACTGCTTGCCGACCGTACCGGTTACGAGTGTCGTTTCTGTGGATTTCAAGGCAAGTCATTACATTGGCAATGTCCGGGGTGCAAACATTGGGACACCACGGTGCCAAGGCTTGCCGCTACGAAATGGTCTTAGCGTATTGTGAAGTATTTACCTTGAAGTCGTTCTGGAGAAAACGGAAGATGCATAACGCCGCGCCCAAAGCGGCAGTTTTCTTGAAATACACGACTACAAGGAGCGTAGACAATGTCTCAATTCAACTTCAAAACGATTTCAGGTGCACTTCTCGCAGCCACGCTAGCCTTTGGCCAACTTGCGAAGGCCGATCCGGTCGATATCAATCTTGCGGATGCCGAAAGTCTGGCCGAGAACATTGTGGGTGTTGGGCCCGTCCTTGCCGAGGCGATTGTCGCCTATCGGCTCGAGAACGGTTCTTTCGGCTCGGCCGAGCAACTCCTGGAGGTTCCCGGCGTGGGTCCGAAAATCCTCGAGAAAAACGGAAAGGCACTGCTTGTGGATGGAAAAGCCTATCAAAACTGATAAAATTCGAGGTTGGACTTGGGGAAGGGTGTCCGAGAGGGCACCCTTTCTTTTTGGTGGATATTTCTTCCTACCTCTAGAGATTGTCCGGTATGAGAATAACTATCGTTGGAAGCGGTTATGTTGGTCTGGTGTCGGGCGCTTGTCTCGCTGATGTGGGCAATCATGTCGTTTGCATGGATGCAGACGCTGAGAAAATTGAAAGCCTCAAGAGCGGCAGGATTCCGATTCATGAACCCGGCCTGGAAGAACTCATCACAGCAAACACAGCGGATGGGCGACTTCAGTTCAGCACTGATTTAAACGAAGGGATTGCATTTGGGGAGGCGATATTGATCGCGGTCGGGACGCCTCCGGGTGAGGATGGAGCGGCCGACCTGCAGCACGTTCTGGCGGTGGCTCGCGGTATTGGTGATGCGCTGACCGAGTACCGTGTGGTTATCAACAAGTCCACAGTCCCGGTAGGGACGGCGGATAAGGTCCGCGCGGAGATTCAGTCTCGGCTGGACGCTCGGGGTGTCCAGGTTGATTTCTCAGTAGTTTCGAACCCGGAATTTCTCAAAGAGGGCGCGGCCATTGAAGATTTTCTCAAGCCGGATCGGATTGTTATCGGTGCGGACGATGAACGACCACGGCAATTGATGAGAGAGCTTTATGCGCCGTTTAACCGGAGCCATGACCGCTTGCTGTTTATGGATCTTCCGTCAGCGGAACTGACCAAATATGCGGCCAACGCAATGCTGGCGACCAAGATCTCGTTTATGAATGAACTGGCAAACATCGCCGAGCGGGTCGGTGCGGATATCGAAACAGTTCGGGTGGGTATCGGCTCCGATCCTAGAATCGGATATGATTTTATCTATCCGGGATGCGGATACGGAGGATCCTGTTTCCCCAAGGACGTTCAGGCGCTCGCGAAAACGGCAGAAGGCAATGGCCTTGAACCCAAGATTTTGAAAGCGGTGGAAGCCGTCAACCACGCCCAGAAATTCAGTGTCGTAAAAAAAGTCGTTTCCCGATTCGGAGAGGACCTCAGCGGGCATCATTTTGCCGTCTGGGGTCTTGCTTTCAAGCCCAATACTGACGACATGCGCGAGGCGCCCAGCAGCGTAATAATCAGGGAGTTATGCGGACGGGGGGCAACAGTTTGCGCCTTCGATCCGGTCGCGATGGAAGAAGCCCGGAGAGAACTTGGTGATGTTTCTGGGGTGGCTTTCGGTACCGACCTTTACAACGTGGCCGAGGGGGCTGATGCACTATTACTGTTGACAGAGTGGAAGGCATTTCGAAGCCCCGATTTTCAGAGACTCCAGGACACGCTTCGTGGCCCGGTCATTTTTGATGGACGCAATGTCTTCGATCCGAAACTGGTGAGTCGCAACGGCTTTGATTACTACAGCATAGGCAGACAGCCCATTCTGGCCTGTTAGCCCCTCGATTGATTATGGATACGCAAGTTTTTGAACGAATCCGGTCCTTGCGCACATTGGTGGTGGGCGATACGATGTTGGATCGCTACTGGGTAGGTGACGTCAACAGAATCTCGCCCGAAGCCCCAGTTCCGGTCGTCAATGTTGCTGACGTTAAAGAATGTGCGGGGGGCGCGGGAAATGTCGCTGCCAATATCGCCTCGCTTGGTGCCCGCTGCGAGCTGCTTTCATTTGTTGGTGACGATGACGCCGGACGTCGACTTAGCGAAATACTCGCACGTGCAGGCGTCGACCGACATCTGCATATTGACGCACAGGGGCGAACGACAGAGAAGTTGCGCATTGTCTCTCGGAATCAGCAGTTACTGCGGGCTGATTTTGAGTCCCGCCCAAGCGCCGAGTTGCTGGAACAGAGTGTTGCCGACTTTCGAGCCATCAGCAGGGACGTCGATTCCGTGGTCATTTCAGACTATGGAAAAGGAGGGCTCGCCCATATCGAAGAGATGATCGAAGCGGCCAAGGAGCGTCAGGTGCCCGTCATCGTAGATCCGAAGGGGACGGATTATGCCCGCTACCGGGGTGCCACCCTGGTAACGCCAAATCGCGATGAGTTTGCGCTGGCGACGGGTGTATCCACCCAGGATGCGCATTTTGCCGAGACTGCCAGAGGCCTCGTTCAAGAGGCCGAACTGTCCGGACTCCTGGTAACCCAGGGCGAAGAGGGTATGACTCTGTTTCTTTCTTCCGGGGAAGTACTACACCAGGATGCGACTGCCCGGGAGGTGTTTGATGTCAGCGGCGCAGGGGATACCGTCGTTGCAGTCGTGGCGGTTGGGATCGCCCTGAAACTTGAGTGGGCCGAATGCATCAAGTGGGCAACACTCGGTGCCAGTTCGGTGGTTGGCCGATTTGGCACCAGCGTAGTCCGCAAGTCTGACCTTAATCTGGTTGCGCCACAGGACTGATCGGTATGTTCGTCGTCACCGGAGGGGCTGGATTCATCGGTTCGAACCTGATTGCCGCGTTAAATGCGAGTGGTGAAACGGAGATCATCCTGGTTGATGATCTATCTGACACCGCCAAGATCGCGAATATCAATGATCTCAGGGTTGCGGATTTTCTCGATAAGGACGATTTCTCTGAGGAACTGAAGAGGTCAGGATTGCCCCCCGGGGTGCAGGCTGTTTTCCATCAGGGCGCCTGTTCAGACACCATGGTGTCTGATGGGCGCTACGTCATGGACATCAACTATGAGTACTCCAAGACGGTACTGAAAGCCTGTTCGGCTTCAGGCACGCCGATGATCTACGCTTCATCGGCGTCGGTATATGGCTCCGATGGACCTTTTGTGGAATCAGAGGAAAACGAAAACCCGCTCAATGCCTATGCGTTTTCTAAAACATTGTTCGACCGTTACGCGTTTCAAAACCACAGCGGTGCATCGGCCCAGTTGGTCGGGCTGCGCTATTTCAACGTCTATGGCCCCCGAGAGGCGCACAAAGGACGAATGGCGTCGGTCGCCTGGCATCTTACACAGCAATATTTTGAGACCGGTTTGGTACGGCTTTTTCAGGGCAGCGATGGCTACGGTCCTGGTGAGCAACGGCGCGACTTCGTCCATGTCGACGACGTAGTTCGAACGAATCTCTTCTTTTTGAAAAACGCCGATCTGAGTGGAATATTCAATGTAGGAACTGGCAAGTCCCGCAGTTTCAACGATGTTGCGCTGGCAGTGATCAATGCCTGCCGGCAAGTCGACGGCGAAAGCGCGATTACTCTTGATGAAGCACAACGTGAGAAGCACTTGGAATATTTTGCAATGCCGGAGGCGCTACAGGGCAAGTATCAGAGCTTTACGGAAGCGTCAATTGGCAAGTTGTTATCGGCCGGCTGCACCGGCCAATGGACTGACGTAGAGGAAGGAGTAGGAAGTTATGCTGCACAGCTCTACACGGCGCTGAAGGCCGTCTAGGTTCGGAAAATGACAGAAGGTTTTGTGAACACAGTAACGTCCACCCCTTTGCCCGGCGCGAAGGACTGCTGTGTCATGGTTACCGGCGGCGCCGGCTTTATCGGCTCGGCCGTGATCCGGCGTTTGGTGGCTGAACAATACGCGCGTATTATTAATATAGACGTGCTGACCTATGCTGGCAACGAGGCCACATTGGTGAATGAGGCTCGCTATTCCGGCTACCACCACGAAAAAGCGGATATCCGGGACGCTCAGAAGATGCATCAGCTGGTGGCGGATTATCGGCCGGATGCGATCATGCATTTGGCCGCCGAGTCTCACGTTGATCGATCTATCGATGGGCCGGGCAACTTCATCAGTACCAATATCGAAGGCACCTATAATCTCCTGGAGGCGGTCCGCGCTGAGGATGAGGCGCGGACTGAAAATCGGCGGAGGGTACGGTTTCATCATATCTCGACCGATGAGGTGTACGGAACGTTGGGTCCAAGCGGTCTGTTTGATGAGGGTTCACCCTATCAGCCGAACTCTCCCTATTCTGCGAGCAAGGCATCGTCAGATCACCTTGTCCGCGCCTGGTCGGAAACTTTCGGAATCGATGCGGTGATTT
>CAYSMI010000044.1:0-11029 GCA_964432165.1 uncultured Acidiferrobacter sp. | reverse complement strand
CCCGCATCATAACTGAACGATGAAAGGCAGGGAACTTCTTCTTGCGCTGTTTGTTCCGCTGAGCTGGGCGCTCGGGTTTACTGTCGCAAAAGCGGGTCTCGCGGAGTTTCCGCCGCTTCTGCTGATGAGTATGCGCTTTTTCATCGCCGCACTGGTCCTGGTCTGGTTCGTACCGATTCCGCGAAACTGTATGAAAGACCTTTTCTGGATCGCACTGGTCGGTTCAACCATCCAGTATGGCCTCACCTTTACTGGTCTATCGATGATCGACGCTTCGCTGGCGATCATCGTCGTCCATCTGGAGGTCCCCTTTGGCGTATTGCTCGCGGTGGTTGTTTTTCGCGAACGCCCCGGTCTGATGCGAATCTTTGGTATGGCAGTCTCTTTCCTCGGTATTCTGCTGATCTCCGGTCTTCCCAGTGTGCAGGGCCAATGGTTTGCGATGCTCCTCACCGGCAGCGGCGCAATGATCTGGGCCGTTGGTCAGGTGATGTACAAACGCATCAGTGCCAACCTCGATGGGCTCACGGGAATTGCCTGGATTGGCGTGATCGCCGCTCCGCAGATGTTACTGGGGTCTTTCCTGTTTGAGGACGGCCAGCTTGATGCCCTCGCCAACGCTACCTGGATTGGCTGGGGCAGTGTTGCTTATCTAGGACTGGTAATGACGGTAGCGGGCTATGGGGTGTGGTTCACCGTCCTTCGGCGGAATCCGATTTCCCATGTGATGCCGGTCCTTTTGCTGCTGCCGGTGTTCACGATTCTCTTTGCCGTCATCATTCTGGGTGAGCGGCCAAGTTCCGGGGTGCTCCTTGGCGGGATCATTGTCCTGGTTGGCGTTGCCATGATTGTATTTGCCAGACCCGTCGTGCCAGTGGCATCAAAGACCTAGCGGGACCGTTCTTATGCCCTCCCCGACTGTGGTTGATGTCTGGCATCTTGCTCTCGCCGATCTCAGCGGCACGGAGACTCATTTGATGACTTGTCTTTGCGATTCGGAAAAAAAACGCGCCTCGCGTTTTGTTTTCGAGCAGGACCGCTCCCGTTTTATTGTCTGTCGCGCTCTGCTTCGCGGCGTACTCGCGAGGACCTTGAATCTCGCTCCGGAAGCCATTCACTTCGAATACGGCAAAAAGGGCAAGCCCCAGCTCGACAACAACCCCCTATTCTTTAATCTTTCCCATTCGAGCGATCAGGCCTGTATCGTCACCTGTCGCGATACCGCCGTGGGTGTTGACGTGGAGCGCATTCGGCCGCCGACGCGCCACACCTGGACAGACCTCGCCCAAAGATTTTTCTCTCCTGCCGAGATCGCAGAACTTAATGCATTGCCGGATCCGCAGCAGTCCGATGCGTTTTTCACCTGCTGGACCCGCAAGGAGGCATACCTCAAGCTGCACGGGCTGGGTCTTGCATTGCCACTGAACCAGTTTTCCGTGACCGTCAGTCCTGCTACGCCCGCGAGACTCCGTGCCACCGAATGGAACCCGGACGATGTGAACAGAACCTCTCTTCACGATCTGACCGCTCCCGCCCAATACCGCGCCTGTCTCGCGATCGCTTCGACCGCGCCGGTCGCCCTGAACACCGTTTCAATCCACTCTCTGGAATCACTTCCCTTTTTCACAGCGGTCTAGCTGGCGCACAAGCCGTTAAAATACATTCATGAAGTACGACAACATCCTGCAGACCATCGGGCAAACTCCGACGGTTCAACTGCATCACTTCGACACGGGAAAGGCCCGTTCCCTGTGGGTAAAACTCGAGAGCTTTAACCCCGGCGGCTCAGTCAAGGACCGGCCTGCGCTAAATATGATCGAGGACGCTGAAGCCCGGGGTGTTCTAAAGCCTGGTGATACGCTTGTCGAACCGACGTCAGGCAATACGGGAATCGGGCTTGCCATGGTCGCCGCCGTAAAAGGCTACCCGGCGACCTTTGTCATGTCGGCCGATATGAGCGAGGAGCGCAAGGCCATTCTTCGGGCTTTTGGTGCCGAACTGGTGTTAACCCCTGCTGAAAAGGGCACGGTCGGGGCCATTGAAGAGGCCCGCCGCCTGGAAAGAGAAAAAGGCTATTTTTTCGTCGGACAACACTATAATCCTGCCAACCCGCAATCCCATCACCAGACTGCAAAGGAGATCATCGAGGACTTCGACACTGATCTCGGGGCCGTTATCTGCACGACCGGGACCGGGGGCACCATCAGCGGTTTGTCTTCCGTACTTCGCGAGTCGATTCCGGGGATTGCAATTATCGCGACCGAACCGGATAACTCGCCGATCCTATCCAAAGGTATCGCCTGCAAGCACCGGATCATGGGGACCGCACCGGGATTTATCCCCGACACGCTCGACCAAACAGCCTACGACGATGTCATCCCGGTCAATGCAGACCACGCCATGGACGTGGCGCGACAACTGGCGCAGCGCGAGGGCATCTTCTGCGGCATCTCCTGCGGAGCCGCAGTGGTCGGCATGCTGGAATACGCCGGACGTGATGAGGCAAAAGACCAGCAGCTCCTCGCGATCCTGGCGGATACCGGCGAGCGCTACCTCAGCACAGAACTTTGGACCTGCACATGACTTATATCGTGCACGTAACGGCTGTCGTAGAAGGTGATCTTGACCGCATCGAGCAGCTCATCAACGAATATCGCTACACGTGCCTTGAGAATCAGCCCGGAATGAAGCAGTTTTTTGTCTGCAGGGCCGCCGACAATCCCAATGTATTTCTCTATACCCAGATTTTTGCCGATGCGGATGCACACCGGGCACATATCGAAGGCAATGATCCGAAAGACTTTTTCGCCAAGATGGAGGAAGAGGGATTCCAGTTTCACGGACGCTGGATGGCGGGAAAAGAGGTGGACTCCATTCCCGAAGGTCAGTGGTTGAACTGACCCGGGGTAACCGACCACTTCAGGAGGCCGGCCTGGGGTATCCGTTTTCTGCAAACACCTTGGCGACATCGCCCCGGGTGAGCAATTCCCGGTAATTGCGCTGGATATTGGGCCAGTTGTCCTGCTGCTCGGCACCTGCTCCGATATCGGGATCCCAGCCCAGGATCATGTTGAGGTAGATATCCGCGGTACTCAAGGTATCGCCCAGAAAAAACGGCCCATCGTGTTTGTCCAAACCCGCCTCGATAATCCCCAGGATCTGGATGAGTCTTGCAGCCGCTGAATCGGACACCGCGGAAGTATCCGAATCGGTGGTGTAGCCCGCGCTGTAACGTTTCAGCAGCATGGTTTCCTGTAGCGTATTCGTGAGATAGGCCATCCACTGCAGATACAGCCAACGGCTGGGGTCATCCACCGGCGGCGACATCCGAGCCTCTGGATACTTATCTGCCAGGTATATGGAGATCGCTGCCGACTCCATCATGACTTCATCACCCATGACGAGCGTTGGAATCCGCCCGTGAGGGTTCAGCTTGAGATACTCCGGATCTCGATCAACATCATCCGAGATATCCACCGGGATGAACTCATATGACGCGCCAGACGCCTCAAGCACACAGTGCGGCGTAAGGCTGGCTGCACCCAGGCTTCCATACAGTTTGTACACGATAGGTCTCCGGATAACAGGCTGACGTGTCCCTTTTACGCCCGTCGGCAAGGATTCTGAGCGGTCGAGTTCAGCCTGAAAGATGGGAGCCGGTCAGGGCCCGCTTTACAAACTGACCGCCCTTTTCGATTTTCTGCTCATTGTTTTCGATAATGACGCGGCCACGGCTCAACACCGTCTCGGTGAATCCCTTAACCTCGAAACCTTCATACGCGGAGTAATCCACCCGCATGTGGTGCGTACAGGAATTGTTGACACTGATGGTTTCAGTTCTCTCCGGATCGAAGATGACGATGTCGGCATCCGTGCCCACGGCGATGGTGCCCTTCTTGGGAAAGAGTCCAAAGGCCTTGGCCGCTGCCGTTGAGGTGACCTCAACAAAGCGGTTGAGATCCATCCGCCCCTTTACCACGCCGCCGTTGTAAATCAGGCTCATCCGGTTCTCGACGCCAGGCGCCCCGTTTGGAATCTTGGTAAAAGAGTCCAACCCCAGTTCCTTTTGATCCTTAAAACAGAACGGGCAATGATCCGTTGCGATTGTCTCAAGGTCGCGGAACTTCAGGCCTTGCCAAAGCTCGTCCTGATTCCATTTCTCCCGAAGCGCCGGTGTCATGACGTACTTGGCGCCCTCAAAACCCTCCTGATCGTAGTAACTCTGATCGAGAAACAGATACTGCGGACAGGTTTCCGCAATGACATCCACACCGCGGGCACGCGCGCGTTTGACCTCCTCAAGCGCATCCGAGCAGGAAAGGTGAACGACATACAGCGGGACCTTGGCAACTTCTGCGATTGCAATGGATCTATACACCCCTTCGGCTTCCATCCGGGTCGGCCTTGTCAGGCCATGGTACTTGGGCTCAGTATGGCCATCAGCCAGCGCCTCCTTAATGATCTCATCGATCACAATGCCGTTTTCGGCATGCATGCAGATGCGAGTCCCGTTCTCACCCGCCTGCCGGAAAGCACGATAAAGCGTGCCGTCGTCTACATAGAGCACACCGGGGTAAGCCATAAACAGCTTGTAGGATGTCACGCCTTCGTCTGCCAGTTTCTGCATCTCTGGAAGGCGTGAATCCGGCATATCGGTGATGATCATATGGAAGGCATAGTCAATCAGCGCTTTGCCATCTGCTTTCTGGTGCCAAGTATCAAGTCCTTCGAGCGTTGAGCCGCCTTTGCTCTGAATCGCAAAGTCAATCACACAGGTCGTACCGCCGAATGCTGCGGCCCGCGGACCGGATTCAAAATCATCCGCGCTTCTTGTGCCCCCAAAAGGCATATCAAAATGCGTATGCGGATCAATACCACCGGGGATGACCAACCGACCGCTCGCATCGATCACCTTGGCCGCTTCTATCTGCAGGTCCTTGCCGATCATAGATATCTTTTCATTTTCGATATAGATATCCGCGTGGTAATCATCCACCGCGGTCACGATCCGGCCGTTCTTAATCAGTACGCTCATAGTCTGTCACCTGCAGTTAAGGTAGCGTTGTCAGAGCAACGATAATAAGGACTCCGCGAGAACAAAATCAAGCGTCATCCGAAAGTCCGCAAACCAGTTCAGATTCTATTCCTTCGCCGCAGATCGAGACCCGCCGGCCAACCAGTCCGCTTTTGAGATCCGGAACCCTGGACAAGTTTCCCGATAGGCGCGCCGATCCCCCTCACTCAAAAATCCAGTACGCGCGAGGACCTTTCGCGAAGCCGTGTTTCGGGGATCAATCACCGCAACAATCTCTTCCAGGCTTGCAACGGAAAAGGCGAACTCCAACAGACGCTTTACCGCCTCGGATACATAACCTTGTCCCCACTCGCTTTTTCTCAAGAAGTACCCGATCTCAATGTCACCCTCAGGTACCTCTCCCATACGCAGGGATTCCCATTCGGTGTCGTCCGCCTCTACCGGTAACGGCAACAGCGCGATACTACCGATGGCCTCTTTCGTGTCACCCTTGCAGATAGACCAGATTCCGATAGACCCGTCCCCGCCACGCCGGGTGTAGCTTGCCATCTCTGCCCGGATCTTTTCATCTTTCACCGGGCCGCCCGCATACTCCATCACTTCGGGATCGGTAAAAAGTTCAAGGACCAGATCAACATCACTCTCCTGTAACGGTCGTAAGTGCAACCGCGGCGAAGAAAGTGTCAGGGATTGTCCAGGCAGAGTGAGCATCGTTACCTTTCCGACTCTACGGGTTTTGCGCCACCCGGAAAAGCCCAGCATTCCTCGGGCTTCAGGCGAATGATTGGACACTGATCAGCGCATTCTGACGTTTTCAGAATACCTCTTTTCTGCGCGCGACCTGTCTTTCAGATTTATGTTGTCTGGCGCAAAAAAGCCACTTAGCCTTCGCCCTCGCCCTTGCGCCGTGGAGTGCTTGCAGTGCCCGGAATCAATCAGGAGAACCGGCCCTTTGTGGGGATTCTCGCCTTGCTTGTGGGTCTTTTCGTCTTCTCGCTACAGGACGTCATCATCAAGCTCTTCAGCAAAGAGTATTCGATCCTCCAGATTGTTATCGTCCGCAGCGTGATCGCCCTGTCGCTGATCGGCATCATTGTGGCAATCCGGCTAGGCCGTAGCGGCTTTCGCGTCTACCAGCCCTTCAAGATCATTGTTAAAGGGGTCTTGGGCTTTCTCTCTTATCTGGCGTACTACCTTTCTATTGCGTCACTATCATTGATTGACGCGGTCACGATCACCTTCACCGCCCCGATTATGGTGGTGGTGCTCTCATCACTCCTGGTAAAAGAACCGGTCGGGATCCGGCGCTGGCTCGCGGCCGTGGCGGGATTTGCCGGGGTGCTTATCGCTGTTGGCTTTGACGGGCGCCTTGCTAATATTGCAATCGCATTTGCCTTTCTGGCGGCGTTGACGTACGCGCTCAACAGCGTCATGGCGCGTTATATCGGTTCAGAAGACAGCCCCTGGACCGTGACGTTCTATTTCACGCTGGCCCACTCTGTCAGCGGGGTCATTACCTATCTCATCGTGCTGACGATGGTGACGGCGAAGGCAGTGGACCATCCCTCTTTTGCTTTTCTGCTCCGGGACTGGATTCGCCCCGATACAACTGATCTTGTCATCATGGGATCACTGGGCGTGATCGCCACCATCGGCTTTTTCTGCCTTAACAAAGCCTATCTCAGTGCCCGTGCGTCAACTGTTGCTCCCTTTGAATACAGTTATGTTCTGTGGGCAGCGTTGTTCGGCTACCTTATCTGGGGTGATACTCCCACGGTCATGACCATCGTCGGCCTTGGGATCCTGATTGGAAGCAACATTTTCGCCCTGCGGACCGAGATACAGAGCGCACAGGCCAAAACCTGATCGGGGTTTATGTGTATAAGCCGAGCTCAACGCACGCGCCGGACAGGCGACCTTAAGTGCCGAGATACGCGCTCACGACTGAAGAATCCTGCCGCGCCCCTTCACCACTGCCCTGCCACGCCAGATGCCCGGACTCCAGGACCGCAACCTGGTCCGCTACATCCAGGGCGCGCTGTGTGCTTTGCTCCACCAAAACGATCAGCAGACCCTGTTGCTTGAGTGTATCGACCACCTGGTAGCACTCATCGACCATCTTCGGCATAAGGCCCAACGAAAGTTCATCCACCAGCAGAATCCTGGGGCTCGCCATCATTGCCCGGGCAATGGCCAGCATCTGCTGCTCCCCCCCGGACAAGGAACCGGCTAACTGACTTCGCCGCTCAGCCAATCTCGGGAAGATCTGGTAGACGTTTTCCCGGTTTACCGCCAGTTTGTTCTTTTGAAGCGTGTGTCCGCCTACCGTCAGGTTATCCTCAACGGAGAGATCCGGAAACACGCGCCTTCCCTCAGGGACAAGCGCGATGCCATGCTGCAATCGTTCCTGAGCATGCCCTGCACTCACGTCCTGCCCATCAACCGTAATGGACCCCTGACGCGGTGGTAAATGTCCGGCGAGAGCCATGATGGTGGTGGTCTTTCCCGCACCATTGGCGCCGATGAGCGCGAAGATCTCACCCTCCGCGGCATCGAACGACAGATCATGCACGGCCACAATATCCCCATATCCACACTGAATATTTTTCACACTCAGCATCAGGCCGCCCCCTCGCCCAGATAAGCCAAACGCACTTTCGGATTGGCCATCACCTCCTGTGTCGGACCGAAGTCAAGGTAGCGTCCCTGATCCTGAACAAACAGCTTGGGGCAGATTCGGACGACCTCCCGCAGGTTATGTTCGATCAGGATGATGCTTCGCGACTCAGTGACCAAAGCAGCGATGCGGTCGGCCATCTGGGCAGCTTCGGCCTGGTTCAAACCCGCAAGAGGCTCATCGAGAAGAATCAGCTGCGGCTCCAGCGCCAGCGCGCGCGCCAGTTCGAGGCATTTGAGGTAGCCAAGGGGAACCTCCGAGGGATAATCATCGGCGGCGCCGGCAATGCCGACCAGTTCCAGTAATTCGCGCCCTCGTTGTAGTTCCGCCCTGCGGTTGACCTTTGTCATCGCCTGCCACGGTGAGCCCATCCGGTGAGAGCCGCAAGCCAAGGCCACGTTCTCCGCGAGGGTAAAGGTGGCCAAGGGTTTTACAATCTGCTGTGCCAACGCGAGGCCGAACCGTACGCGCCGATCGATGGACCACGTTGTGACATCCTGTCCGTTCAGCAGGACGCGGCCGTGTGTTGGTTTGACGAGCCCGGAAATCACCCGTATCAGGGTGGTCTTGCCGGCACCATTGGGCCCGATGATCCCGACCAACTCCCCAAGATCGATCTCCAAAGACAAATCTGCAACTGCAGTAACACCCCCAAACTCGACGGTGATATCTGATACGTTGAGAAACATGGCCAGCTCTTAATGGGACTTTCGTCGAAGATTCTGCAACGCGCCTGCGATACCGTTAGGAGAAAACCGCATCACTGCGAAGACCAGCAATCCGTAGATGAGCAGTTTGTAATCATCAACGAACTGGAACCATAACGGCAGTGCCGATAACACCGCCGCGGCAAGGGCAACCGCCCATACCGAGCCAATACCACCGATAATCACCATCGCCAAAACGGTGACAGACTCAACGAAGCCGAAGCTGTCGGGGCCGATGTAGCGAACATGGTGCGCATAGAGTGCGCCCGCGATGCCTGCACCCGCCGTACCAATGACGAATGCCCAGAGCTTGAATCGGGGCACGTCGATACCCA
Source organism: uncultured Acidiferrobacter sp. (assembly GCA_964432165.1). Lineage (GTDB taxonomy): Bacteria > Pseudomonadota > Gammaproteobacteria > Arenicellales > UBA868 > UBA868. The sequence continues at coordinate 2,275 of CAYSMI010000044.1, read as the reverse complement.
GAATCCGCGCGGTGTCTTCATCATCAGCAATGGAGTCAAATCCGAAACCCATCCAGGAGCGCTTCAGATAGACCGTAACCGCCGCGAATAGGCCTGCACAGGCCAGTGCCAGCACCAGAAGCCCAACCCGGCCAAAGCCGAAGGCGGGAATGCTCGAAATGCCGATCTCACCCCCAAGCCATTCCTGTTTTCTGACCAATCCCACAAACAAAAAGGCAATCCCCATTGTCGTAATTGCCAGAAAATCATGCCGTACCCGCAAGGACATCAGCCCGACCAGAAATCCGACCAGGCCCGCAAGACCGGCTGCAGGGAGTAATGCGGCCAGTAGCGGCCAGCCTGCTTTGGTCAGCATTGCGCCAGTATAGGCGCCTATCCCATAAAACGCGGCATGTCCCAAACTGACCTGGCCGCAGAATCCCGTGATGACATTTAATGAGAGCGCGAACAACACCATGATGGCCATGGTTGTCAGCAGGATCACTTCGTAAGCCATTTCTCTACCCTACCCGGCTCTAAACAGACCTTGCGGTCTGAGCATGAGCGCGACTACCAGAAACGCGAACGCAAGGGCATCCCTGTCCAGAATGTGGCCGACATAAACAGTCCCGAAAGATTCAACAATGCCTATTGCGATGGATGCCACCAGGGTGCCGCGGACACTGCCCAGCCCACCCAGCACGATAATTGCCAGCGCCTTATAGGATGCAACCGCACCCATCGTCGGTTCGACCAGATTGGTCAGCAATACCACCATCACGCCAGCAGCGGCCGCAAGCGCGGAACCGATAAAAAAGTTGAGGTAGCGAACTCTTTCTATGTTGATCCCGAACGATGAAGCGATCTGGGGATCGGTCACGGTTGCCTTCCAGGCAATTCCTGTCCGGGTCCGGTTCGATAGCCAGGCCAGAATCGAGAGCATTGTAATGGCCATTCCAACAATCAGTATTCTCGAATAACTGATGAGTAGTCCGCCACCCAGATCCACCTGGGTGCGAAGCGGCGGGCTCTCAAAGGACAGTCCATAACTTCCAAAAATAATTCTGAACAGCTCTTCGAATGCGATAAACAGACCAATCGATGCAATAAGCGCGACCAGCGGTGATCTACCCAGTAATGGTTTGTATGCGAGACGGTAAATCACAATACCGAGCATCCCTACCGATACCATTGAAACAGCGATTGCCAAGGAAAGGCTTCCCGTCTCGTTTGTGACAATGACCCCGATATAACCGCCTAGGGTGAACAACGCCGCGTGCGCGACATGCAGGATCCGAAGCAGACCATAGATCAATGTCAATCCAAGCGCGATCAACGCATAAATTGCTCCCTGCACTATCCCCTGAAGCAGAAGGTCAAGAGCGAGCATGGAAGATCGTCTGTGACAAAAGATATGGGGCCTGACGGCCCCATATTTATGGAAAGTAGATTACTCTTCAGGTGGCGCAAGGAGTACCGGATCCGAAATGACCGCGTAATGATGCCAACCGCCATCGCGCACAATCTGTACCTGTACCGATTTTTTCACCTCGCCGAGCTTATTGAATGAGATATTCCCCGTGGCCGCTTTGATCGAGGTCGAAGCGATAGCCTCGCGCAAGGCCGCTTTATCGCCGGGACCGACCTGCTTAAGCGCTGCGGCCAGCACCAACACCGCGGTATGCGTTGAGGCACTCACCATATCAGCTGGGTAGCCTGATTTCGCTTGGAATCCTTCGATGAAGGCGCGAGCCAGTGGGTCATTGGAATCTCGATCAAGAGAGGTTGTGATAATCACTCCCTCGGCAGCAGGACCCGCGATCTTGATGAACATCTCACCGTCATACCCTTCCTGACCAACAATGGGTACGTCGACTCCTGCTTCGCGCAACTGGCTGACAAGCGGTCCGGCAGTAAAGAAGTAGCCGGAGGCGTAGATCGCATCAGGTGACTCCGCCTTGACCTTCGAGACGATCGGGCCGAATTCTCTATCCTTGATGCTGTAGTCATATTCACCGAGGATCTCTATACCAAAATCTGCAGCCTTTTCTTTAAAGCCCGCCTCAAGAGACTTTCCAAAGTCGTTCGCAAGAGTAATGACCGATACCCGTTTCTTTCCCATCATCTCGCCGACTAACTTGGCGCCGGCGCGTCCCTGCACCTCGCCCATAAACGACGTCCTGAAAACATACTCACCCGATCGTGTGATGTCCGGGTGAACCGCGTAGGCGGAAATATAGGGCGTGGAATTTTCCTGGTAGATGGTGGCTGCAGCGCGCGTTGCCCCTGAATAACT
>CAYSMI010000043.1:0-11265 GCA_964432165.1 uncultured Acidiferrobacter sp. | reverse complement strand
AAAATTGTAAAATATAGTTTTAGGATAAATTAGATAGATTTTATTTATGTCATTTTCCCTGCGACAGCTGCGCCACTTTGTCTGTATTGCCGAACATCAGAACATCTCGAGCGCCGCACGCGAGCTCTTTCTCTCACAGCCCGCGCTTTCGACCTCCATTGTTCAGCTGGAAGAGAAACTGGGCCTGCAACTGCTGATTCGTCATCACGCGAAAGGCGTTTCGCTCACCCCCGCGGGAAATACGTTTCTGACCCAGGCCCGATCCCTGATCGCCCACGCCGAGGAAGTGACCAGCAGCGGTCGCGCCCTGGGCGAGTCGGCCCAGGGCGTTCTGGAGGCTGGATGTTTCTGGACGCTGTCCCCATTTTTCCTGCCGAGTCTTCTGGGACTAGCTCGCGAAAAGCATCCTGAACTCGAGGTTAAAGTCACCGAGGGCCCTTTGGACGAACTTCAGAAACTGCTGAATAACGGCAACATCGAAATCGCCCTGCTCTACGAAATCGAGTTGGACCGCACACTCAAACGTCTTCCGATGACCCAGGTGAAGCCACATATTCTGCTGCCCGCTGCCCATCCACTGGCGAATCAGGTCAGCCTGTCTTTAAAGACACTTCGGGACGAACCCTTTGTCCTCCTCGACCTGCCCCACAGTCGCGACTACTTCCTGGGATTTTTCGGCAAGCTAGGTTTTCAGCCGAAAATACGCCACCGCAGCCAGTCATTCGAACTGGTACGTGGCCTCGTTGCCAGTGGCGAGGGCTACAGTATTCTCAACCTGCAGCCCGCTGCGCGCCAGACTTACGATGGCGGGCAAGTGAGATGCCTGCCGATCAGGGAAAAGGTTCCCGCACTGTCGGTGGTACTGGCACATCCCGCAGGCTTGCGCCAAACGCGCCGCGCGCAGGCCTTTGTCAGTTGCTGTCAGGCGTATTTCAAGACGCCTGGCCGTTACCGAACTGCTTAACAACAGACAATGAGAGCGCGACGGCGTACCCCACGCCCAAGGCAAAAATCACAGTGCCAAGTCCTACGGTTCCACCCAACAGCCATCCGGCACATAACACGGTGATTTCCAGCCCAGCCCTGACCCAGCCGATCGGTTTTCGGGTCAAACGTTGCAGCCCCGTCATCAGACCGTCGCGGGGCCCCGGGCCGAGGTTGGCCGTCAAGTAAAGCCCGCTGCCTGCACCGATCAGCGCCACCCCGGCGATCAACTGCAGGTACCGGATTGCCGAACCCTCCGGGAGCGTCAGTATTGGTGTCATGACATCGATGGCGACAGCGACCAGAACCGCATTGGAAATCGTGCCGAACCCCGGAACTTCCTTCAACGGTATCCATAACAAGAGTACCGATAGACTGACAACAAAAGTCGCAAAACCCACGCTCCAGTTCATCTGCATCGAGATCCCCTGCGCAAGGACCGTCCACGGGCTGACACCCAGGCCCGAAGCGATGAACATGGCCTCTCCCGTTCCGAAGAGCCACAGACCCGCGAACAGCGCTGCAACGGTTCGCCATCCGGGCTTGAGGGTGAGCGGCGCCTCAGCACTCCAGAGTGTCCGGGGAACACTGTGGGCCGGGTGTAGCAATCGCCGCCAGCCGGCTAAGCGCACACGTCTTCACTCATCGGCCAAAAAGAAAACGCCACGATCTGCTATAGCTGGTCAGTCAGGACCGATTGGATTTCGCTGACTGCCCGTTCGCCGGTCATCCGCGCGCCATGGCAGGTACAGAAATGATCGGTGGAGGTAGCCTCTCCGCAAAAGAACAGCCGATCCGCCAAAGGTTGCGCCAGCACTGATCGCTGATGAAACTGCCCCGGCGCACTGGTCGAATAGGCGCCCCGGACAAACGGATTTCCCCGCCAGGCGGACTGGCGGTCTGATTGCACCTTCGCACGCAAATCGTTGCCGAAAACATGACATAAGGCCTCGATCATGGCCTCTCGGGACTCCGTCGTACCGGCCCGCTCGAGCCAGTCAGCATATCTGCCCGCAACATGCCCGATGGCACAGTTAAACCCATAAGCCCCGAGACTGATCTGCATGGGTGGGTGTCCCGGCCGTTCAACCACAATCCGCTCCGCAAGGTCATCGGGGAAGACATGTCGATCGATCTCCAGGCGAATGCGGTTGTAGTTACCGAGCGGCAAGGCTGCGATGGCGGCCTGTTTCTCCACAGGCAGTTCCGGCTCAAACCGGATATTGCCCGAGCGCAATACGTCCGTCGACACGGTGATCACTGTGCACGTGGCCTGAATTTTCCCCTTGTTTGTCTCTACGGTGACGCCTGAGGCGCCCCAACGCACGCTGGTCGCCGCCGTGTTCAGAGAAACCGGAACGGCGGCCCCCCACCGGCTGACCAACGTGCCGTAGCCGTCAACAACAGGCCAGTTCTCCCCGCTGTCGTTGTAACTGACAAGGTCCCCTATCGAGATCTGGTCCACATCAGACGATGTGTTGAGTGTATCGAGGTAATCGAAATATTCTGTCCAGGAATTTTCCCGGTCGACTGTCTCCAGAACCGACTGGTCCTCGCCGTCTGACCACGCCGTGGCAACAGCGGCTTCGCGTTCTTCCATAGCCTGAGCCCCGGCCGCCACCTCGGCATCATTGAGCCAGCGGTCATTCCGGAAAAAAGCGGAGCGTCCATAACCTTCGCGGCGCTCATATTGCACAGCCAGTGCATCTGCGGTTTCGACAAAAGGATTCAGGCTGGCCGAATGCATCCAGTGACAGCCAAGGTCAAAAGGGGTTCCGTCCGGCATGATCTCGGTATGGGCGCGTCCACCGATATGCCCGTCTGCTTCGAGCACCGCCGAGGTGAGCCCGCCAGCAGTGAGCGCGTGCGCCGCGGCCAGACCGGCGGCTCCGGCACCAATCACGACCACGTCGACCGTGCTGTTCATGAGTCTTTGTGAATCGTGCCCGTCAGACAGCCTGCCTGAACCACCATCCGGGCCGGCTCCACCCCGATCGGGTAACAAAGATGTGCCAGTGTCTCGACATCGAATACCGCGAAATCCGCCCGTGCACCAGGCTTCAGCACACCACGATCAGAAAGCCCAAGCGCTTTCGCCGCATGAATGGTCACGCCGGCGACAGCTTCGCGCGGTGTCAGCCCGAAAAGAACGCAACCCATGTTCAGCACCAGCAGCAGTGAATCAACTGGCGAACTGCCGGGATTGCAGTCCGTGGCCAACGCCATCGGCACCTGATGCTCCCGGAACAATGCAACTGGCGGACATTGCTGTTCTTTCAGGAAATAAAATGCGCCGGGCAGCAGCACGGCGACCGTGCCCGCTCCCGCCAAAGCCTTAACTCCGGCTTCATCGGTGTATTCCAGGTGGTCTGCCGACAGCGCGCCGAACTCGGCGGCCAGCGCGGCTCCCCCACCATTGGTCAGTTGATCTGCGTGGAGGCGCACCGGCAAGCTCAGACTGCGGGCTTGCTCAAAAACCCGACCGACCTGTTGCTTGGTAAACGCAATGTTTTCACAAAATGCATCGACACTGTCCGCCAGCCGCTGCCTTGCGACCGAAGGCAGCATCTCTTCACAGACCAGTTGAATGTAGTCATCACTCTTTTCATGAAATTCTTCCGGGATAGCATGCGCACCCAGAAACGTCGTGTGAATCGAAATGGGCAGCATCTCAGAGAGCGACCGCGCGGCCGAGAGCATTTTTTCCTCATCCTCAAGCGTCAGTCCGTACCCGCTTTTGATTTCCAGGGTCGTCACGCCCTCGGCGCACATCCGGGCCGCCCTGTCCAAGGCAAGCGTACCCAGTTCCTGCTGCGTACTGTTTCGGGTTGCGGCTACTGTCGAACGTATTCCCCCGCCCTGCCTTGAGATCTCCTGATAGCTGACACCTTCAAGCCGCTGCTCGAATTCACCTGAACGATCCCCCGCGTAGACCAGGTGTGTATGACAGTCAATGAGGCCCGGCAGCAGCAAGCCGCCACCACAGTCAACACACTCATCGATATCTTTGTTTTCTCGTGCGAGCGCGGAATGCGAAAGGACATCCTCCCGACAACCGACCGCGACGATTTCATCTCCACGCGTCAACAACGTCCCGTCTTCGATGACTTCTGTTCCGGGGATCTGATCCGCCATCGAAACGATCCTGGCATTTTCCCAAAGTTTCACTTGTACCTACCTCAATTCATATCCGGAAAAAATTCACGAAGAACGAGCTCTTGCATAACCTCAAAGTCCTGGCCCGGCGGCCGGTCGTGATCGAGGGGTGCGATATGCTGCCGGACAAGATGATGAAACCGGATCACCCCTTCTCCGTATGCTGCATCACGCTGGTCCAGAGCAATGCATCCAGCCAACGCCTCGTAGGACAGTACCGCAATGCCATGCTGCACAATCTCCAGCAGGCGCTGAATCACCGGCAACGCCATCGACATGTAGTCCTCCTGGCCTCCTGAGGTCTCAGACGTCATCAGCGAGAGCGGTTGGGCGGCCATGCGGACACGGGCGACAAGATCAATGCAGGCCTTATGAGCCACCACCATCCCGGCATCCAGTCCCGGGCGGGGCGCGAGCTGCGGATTGAGGCCGGTCTGATCTTCGTCCATCAACCGGTGCAGACGACGCTCACTGAGACACACCACGTGTGCCGTGGATATCGCGAGATATTCGATCAGGTTGACCAGAAGCTGATTATGAAAACTCCCCACAGAAAGCAGCCTGGCTTGCCCTTCGCCATCACCGTCCTCCACCAGCATGGGGTTACCGGAAAAAGTCATGATCGTCTGCTCGATGCCGGACTTGACCTGATCCAGTGCATCCGCGTGGGCACCGTGTACCTGCGGGATGATTCGCAGGGAAATCGCTGCCTGCAGTTTGTGCGGTGTGACGGCACTGCCCCGCAAAAGTTCATTGAGACGCTCGATCACCTTTACAACACCTGCACCGTTACCGTGGGCCAACGCAGGATGAATAGCATCCTTGGGTGCAGCGAGCGCCTCCAGGGATAAGGCTGCCGCCAGCGTTGCGAAGTCCTGCAGCGCACTGACCTGCCTGTGGGCATAAATCGCGTAGCCGGGAAGCGTCGTAATCCCGTTGATCAGCGCGAGTCCCTCTTTTGGCCCGGGGGCATAAGGGGCGACACCGCGCTTGGACAAAGCGGCTGCGGCCGGCATGGAATCACCGCGTTCATCCAGCACCCTGCCCTCCCCGATCAGCGTTTGAAAACAGTGGGCGTTGGCTGTGCCGTCCGCAGCGAAACCATGCCCCACTGACGGGACAAAGGGATCAAAATCATCGTTCAACCGCGCGACAATGTACTGACACAATTCACGGCTGACGCCGTCTTGTCCCGAAAGAAAATTCACCAAGCGCAGCATCATCATCGCGCGGACCACGGGCCGAGGCAGCGCATCACCGAAGGCCGCTGCACGGGCAAGCAGGATATTCCGCGAAATGGCCTCACGTGCTTCTGAGGAAAGATCGGTCGTGCTTAATCTGCCAAGACCGGTAGTTACCCCGTAACACGGGGCGCCCGTGTCGATCAGTGCGTTGAATGTCTCGTGACCCTGCTCGACTCTGTCGAGCAGTTCGGGCGTAATCTCCAGGCGCGCCCGCTCATAGGCGACAGCGGTGACGGTGTCCCAGTTAAGGTCCGACAGCGTCGCAAGGGTGATCATGTGTAGTCCAGCACCGTCCCGATATCCAGGCGCTTGGCTTTCTCGAGCATTGCCCATCCGAGGGCAATATCTGACGTTGACAAACCGCGATGCCAGAACAGAATCGTCTCGTCATCGCTTTCACGACCGGTTAACTCACCAGCACAGATCGATCCGATTTCGCCATGGATCGTGTCGCGGGTCACCCTGCCTCCGTCAACATGGCGACGCAGGCAGCCAAACGGTCCGATCAGGCACTGCTCCCAATGATCCACCACGATTTTATCCATGATATCGGTCATATCGTCTTCAACGGTACTCTGGGTCCCGTAGGGAATCACCAGCGTACCGGAACGTACCCAATCGGTTCGAAACAAAGGCGCCGGCGCTTCCAGTCGGGATGCTTCAACCATGATATGCGCACCTTCGAGGCAACTCTGCCAATCGTCAGTGACCGTCACGGACTTGCCGAGTTCGTCTGCAAGATGATCGCCAAAACTGTTGCGGCTTTCCGGACGGCGCGAATGAACCCGGATCTCTTCGAAATCAAACAGGTGGTCAAGCAGTTTGACGTTCCAGTAGGCACTGCCGCGGGCGCCAATATGGCCCAGCACTTTCGGTTTTGACGGCGCGAGGTACTTGGCACCGACTGCGGTCATGGCGCCCGTGCGCATATCTGTGATTGCAGTTGCATCAATCACAGCGCGGGGTACACCGGTCCGGGCATCCATCAGTGTCAGCATGCCAAATTCCGACGGATAGCCCAGTTTGTAGTTGTCTATGAAATCACCAACGACTTTTATGCCTGCAATACCAATGGGTGCGATGTACCCACGCAGCACATTGAAGTGACCCCGGAAAGCGGGGTCGGGACGCAGATGCATTCTCGGCTCGATCACTGTTTCGCCCCGACCCTGCGCTGCAAGAGATTCTTCCTGTGCGGTGATAACTTCCTTCGCGCTCATATCGAGTGCCTTAACGTCCCGAGCGTTAAGATAGTGCAGAGTCAGGTGTTCCACATGAACTCCGGGATCAATGTAAAGGGAATACTGTCGCGCGGCTATTGTGCGCTTTGGGACCGCGGATAAAGCACGGGGAACTGATCTCCGCCAAACGGGGCGCCGTCCTCGTAGGTCAGGTCGGGAAAGAAAGGTGAGGTCTTGCCGGGTCTCGCAACAAAACGGGCATCATCACCGACCCACCGGATCGAGATCACCCGCCGCCGCTGGCTTGATGGATTTGCCGCCGCACCATGCAGCGTTCTGAAGTTGAACGCAATCGCGTCGCCAGGCTCGGTTGACCAGCTCCGGATATCCAGATTCTCGCGGTCGGTCTCGATGTCGGGAACGGTATCGGACTGATCCGCTGAGTACAAATCGGTACCATCAAAGCGCGTGGGCTTGAAATCTATTCCCCATCTATGGGAACCAGCCACGTACTCAACGGTGCGCTCGCGGGGCACCGGGTCCACCGGCACCCAGAAACTGACCGACTGGGCACCGTCAACAATGTAATAGGGTTGGTCATGGTGCCAGGGCGTCTTCACCGAGGTACCAGGCTCTTTAACAAGGATGTGGTCGTGGAAAACACGGGCGGTTGCTGAGCGCATCAACTGGGCGGCAATCTCGGCCATCGGTGAGTCCACAACCAGGGCTCGGTAACCCGCAAAATCTGACCAGACACAATAATCCTGGAAAAATTCGCAGCCATCTCCCCCCTCCGGGCGATAGGTACGCTCGCGCCAACTTGGCCTACGCTTGTTCTCTTCGATCGCATCCCGGACCCCGTCGACCCAAGGCGTGAAGAACTCCCGAAGCACCACGACCCCGTCCTTATTGAAGGCCTCGATCACGTCGTCGGGCAGACGGCCAGGTTTTTTGCTACTCATATGCCGGTTACGATCTCAGGCCAGCGCCGGATAATGTGCTGAAAGTGCGATGGAAACGCCGTCGCCCATCTTATCATTGCCCTCCAGCGACGGGCCTTGCGTCTCCCGCATGATTGTCTGAGAAACCGGTGTCATTTATTCTTCTGCCCTCCGGACGCTACCTGTTGTATCGTCGGGGCAAGCGTCATCTGTTTTTGCTTACCACGCGACGACAGAAACCGCACCAGTATAGGCGTCATCACAAAACAATCAACCAGGAAGTTCATGCGTACTTTGGGTTCCAGACTGACCTCAGTCCGTTGTGCGACTGCGCTGACCGCATCGGGCTGGCAGGATAATTGCGTTGTTGAATTCGACGTATCTGGCCGAATTCAAAGCGTCCGCGAAGATACAGATTCGGCTGTCGATCTTGATCTCAAAGGCATCGTCATTGCCGGTATACCGAACCTTCATTCACACGCCCATCAGAAGGTCATTACCGGGTTAACCGAACATCGGATCGCCGGCCAGGATGATTTCTGGGGATGGCGCGAACTGATGTATCGCGCCAACGCCACCCTTGAACCCGAACAGCTGCAGACCACTGCAAGGTATCTGTACATCGACATGCTGCAAAAGGGATATACGTCCGTCGCGGAGTTCCATTACCTGCATCATCAGCCTGACGGCACACCCTACGCGGACCACTGCGAAATGTCGGCACGACTTCTTGATGCCGCCTCTGAGGTGGGAATTGCGATCACCCTGCTCCCCGTTCTGTACTGTCGAGGCGGTTTCAGGAATGAGCCTGTACAGCATGCCCAGCATCGCTTCAGCAATCACCCAGATGAGTATCTCAAGTTGCTCGAAGGCTGCCGTTCCATGTGCGCCCAGGATCCCGACCGGACACTGGGCTTCGCTGCCCATTCTCTGCGAGCCGTGTCACCGGCAGACATTTCGACGACGATCGACGATGCGGGAGATCTTCTCGAAGGTGCCCCAATTCATATTCACGTCGCTGAACAGATGCGCGAAGTGACTGACTGTTTGGCTGTTAATGGGGCAAGGCCGGTTGCCTGGCTGTACGATCAATGCCAGGTGACGGATCGCTGGTGCCTTATTCACGCGACCCATGTTGACTCGGAGGAGCAAGCGCTCCTCACGAAAAGCGGAGCCACCGTAGGACTCTGCCCCACCACGGAGGCAAACCTTGGAGACGGCATCTTCCCCGTGTCAGAACTGATGGCGAGCCAGGGCTATTTCGGGATCGGGTCGGACAGTCAGGTGTGCACCTCTCCCGCTGAGGAACTTCGACTCCTCGAGTACAGTCAGCGCCTCAGTCTGCAGAGGCGGACAGTACTGGTGCCGGATGGCGCCGGGAGCAATGGCCGTTCACTGGTTACCGCCGCAATCACTGGCGGTAACCGAGCCCGGGGCGAGCCGGTCTGTGGGCTTCAACCGGGAACGAGAGGCGATCTCGTTGAGATCGCATCCGATCACACCGAATTTTCCGGGCGCACGCCGGATCAGATTCTCGACACGTGGATCTTTTCCGGACCAGACAACCCCGTGCGTAACGTGGTTGTCGGAGGAAAGCATGTTGTTCAGGATGGTGTGCATCCCCTTATGGAGAGTACATCGACATCGTACCGGAAAATGGTCGAGACGCTCGATCTCACGTAACCGACAACAAGAATACAAGGAAAGGCCGTGCAGACATTCAATCTTCTTCCGGGCAGCCTGACGCAAGATGAACTTCGGCAGATCGGCTCACAGGCTGCCCGGGTCGTGCTTCCGGATGCCTCGTGGCAACAGGTCCGCAACAGCCGCCAGCACCTTCAGGCGGTCGTACAGCGCGGCGCACCTGCGTACGGCATCAATACCGGTTTCGGCAAGCTGGCGAAAACCCAGGTGGATGTGGCTGATCTCTCCACATTGCAGCACAACCTGATCCGTTCCCATGCTGCGGGGGTTGGCGAACCGATTGCGCCCCGGATCGTGCGGCTAGCGATGATCCTGAAGCTGCTGAGCCTGGCCCAGGGATATTCTGGTGTCCGCCCGCAGATTATCGAGCACTTTATCGAGATGCTGTCTGAGGATATCCTGCCGGTGATCCCGGAGAAGGGATCGGTCGGGGCATCAGGCGATCTGGCCCCGCTTGCACACCTGTCTCTCCCGCTGATCGGCGAGGGAGAAGTATTCTTCAACGGCAACCGAATCCCGGCTGCAAAGGCACTGCAGGCAACAGGGTTGAGCCCCCTCACCCTCGAAGCCAAGGAAGGGCTTGCATTGCTGAACGGCACCCAGGTCTCCGCGGCACTCGCAATTGACGCGCTCTTCACCGCCGAACAAAATCTCGCCAGCGCGATTGTCACCGGTGCGGTTGCGGTTGATGCGGCACTGGGCAGTTATGTGCCCTTTGATGCGCGTATCCACCAGGTCCGAAGACAGTCGGGACAGGCACGGGTTGCCGCCCTTTACCGCGCGTTGCTGGACAACAGCGAACTCAACCACTCACACGTAGACTGCGACCGCGTTCAGGATCCCTACTGCCTTCGCTGTCAGCCACAGGTGCTAGGCGCGTGTCTCGACCAGCTGGATCACGGCACGAAGATACTGCTGCGCGAGGCCAATGCCGTCACTGATAATCCCCTGCTGTGTCCCGATACCGGAGAAGTGCTTTCAGGCGGAAACTTTCATGCGGAGCCCGTCGCGATGGTCGCTGACAATATTGCGCTCGCCATCGCCGAAACCGGCAGCCTGTCTGAACGGCGTATTGCCATGCTGATCGATTCGAGCATCAGCGAACTGCCGCCGTTTCTCACTCGCAAAGCAGGGCTGGAGTCGGGTTTCATGGTGGCGCATGTGACCGCAGCCGCGCTCGCATCCGAGAACAAAAGCCTCGCTCATCCGGCAAGCGTTGATAGTCTGCCCACGTCCGCAAACCAGGAGGATCACGTCAGCATGGCGACCTTCGCTGCACGGCGGCTGCACAACATGAACGAAAACACCCGACAGATTCTAGCCATAGAATATCTCGCAGCGTCACAGGGCATTTCATTGCGCCGGCCCCTGACCTCTTCTGTCGGCATTGAGACTGCGCTGCGGCGGCTTCGGGATCAAGTACCGGAATACACGCAAGACCGGGTGTTCTATCAGGATATCGAGCGGGCAGCATCGCTGATCAGTCAGGGTCAGCTTGCCGAACTTCTGCCAACGCAGCCGCTGGACACTGTGCTGGATTGATGCCACCGAGACAGGGAGCCTTGTGAATAGAATCCTCGATATCGCCCAGGTCGGGCATCCCGTGCTGCGCGAACCGACGGCGGAACTCAGTGCTGAGGCTCTGGCGACGAGTGAGGTTCAGCAGTTCATCGATGATCTGATTGCGACCATGCGAGCCGCCAACGGTGCAGGACTTGCTGCCAATCAGGTGTACCAGCCGCTTCGCATATGCGCTATCGAAGTTCGCGACAACCCCCGCTATCCGTACCGCCCGAACATCCCACTGACCATTCTGGTCAATCCGGTGCTGACGCCGGTGGGCGCCGACATGTTTGAGAATTACGAGGGATGCCTCAGCGTGCCTGATCTGCGGGGAAAAGTTCAGCGCTACTGCGAGATCGATGTCAGTGCACTGGATCGGCAAGGGAATCCGGTTAACGGCCGGGTCAAGGGAATGACAGCCGCCACCTACCAGCATGAAGTCGATCACCTTCTCGGTATGCTCTTTCTGGACCGGGTCGAGGACTCAACGAG
>CAYSMI010000042.1:0-11411 GCA_964432165.1 uncultured Acidiferrobacter sp. | reverse complement strand
ATCTCGGTATAAAGAAAAGGTGCCAGCAGAGAAGCCTCAGCGTATTCAAAGGCACGGATCAGCAGCAGATGACCGCTGGCTCCAATAACGCCCAGCGCCCCCATCATGGCGAGATCGGCCGGAGTAGGGGATACCCAGACCAGCGGTACCAGCGCGCTCATCACGACAAAGCCCCCTACGCCCTGCCAGGCCAGCATGACCAGCGGCGGTGTATTGCCGCTGAGGTAGCGGGTTGAGAGAAAGTACAGTGCGAAGAAAAAAGCGGCCGCCAAAGCCAGCAGGCTGGCCCACTGAAAGTTCCCGAATCCCGGCTGTACGATCAGCAGCACACCCGCGAGGCCGATGACCGAGGCGACGATACGCCCCGGCGGTACCCGTTCGTGCAGCAGTACCGCCGAGAGGATGACGATGATGACCGCGTCAAAAAAGATCAGGGCGATGGCGTCGGCGAGCGGGATGGTGCGGATCGCGCCGAAAAAACAGATCGTGGCACCCATCAAACAAAGCCCGCGTCCGATCTGCAGCGTCGGTGCGGGTGCGGCCAGCACACTGCCCCCATGGCGCCAGAGCGCAATGGGCAGCACCAGCAGGAAATGAAAGAAAAACCGGGCCCACACGAGCTGCAGCACCGGATAGCGGCTGCTCAGCAGTTTTGCCAGGGCGTCCATGAACGGCACCACCATCATCGCACCGACCATCAGTGCAATGCCGCGGTTTCGCGAGGAGAAGAGATCAGGGGTCATGGTACCGGCTTTTCAGGGGTGTCGGGATATTCTGGCGTAAACAACCCGGTGCCGACAGTTATCATAGTGATACCGGGCCGGTTGGCCGACCCGACCCGTGGCAACGGTCGTGGTCGCGCAGCCTCTGGATCAAACGTTTATCTCGGGCATTATGGATAACACCCAACACGCTTCCCACGCAGTGACCGCCGTGGTCACGACCTACGAACCCAACCTGCAGGGGCTTGAGATCCAGTTCTCCCGGCTTGCCGGTCAGGTCGATACACTGCTGGTGATTGACAACGGCTCGACTAATGCAGCGGATGTTGCGCAACTGATTTCCCAATTTCCCTTCGCCCAATTTACCGGGTCCGGCGAAAACCGGGGTCTTGGCTGGGCGCATAACGAGGGTCTGCGCCGGGCACTGGCTGAGGGTGCCGATGCGGTACTGCTGCTGGATCAGGACAGCCTGCCGAGTGAGGGTATGGTGGCGGTGCTTCATCAGGCGCTCGTGCAGCAGCGGGATCTGGGTGTGCGCACTGCGGCAGTCGGGGCCCGCTATCTCGGGACAGACCAGGGTCACCCTTCGTATTTTGTGCAGTTTGGCCGGCTGCATTTCCGACGGTGTTTCTGTTCAAAAGCCCATGCCGGCAAGGTGATCCGGGCCGATATGCTGATCTCCTCGGGCACGCTTTTTTCCCGCGAGGCACTCGAGGCCGTGGGCCTGATGGATGAGGGACTTTTTATCGACCATCTCGATACCGAGTGGTTTTTGCGGGCAGGCGCTACAGGCTGGCAGTCTTTCGGCGTATGTGATGCGCTGATGGATCATGGTCTTGGGGACCGGACCGTGCGCGTATGGCTGGGCCGGTGGCGGTACCTGCCGGTGCATCAGCCTTTTCGCTACTATTATGTGTACCGCAACAGCCTGCTGCTGTGGCGGCGCGACTATCCCAGCCGGCGCTGGAAGCATACTGATATGCTGCGCCTTGCAAAGATGTTTTTCGTCTTTGCATTTTTTACCGGCCAGCGCCTGAGAAATCTGACCATGATGCTGCGCGGATTGCGCGATGGTCTGGCGGGAAAGACCGGCCGCCTTGAACAGGATTTGCTGCCTTAGCGCAATCCCCGCAAAATAGCGTGGTCGGCTCCGCGCATCCCGGCGGCGCAGCTGATCGCTTTAATCCGGCAGGTTTCACCAGAGAAGAGTTTTTGGGTCTATGCAGGTTTCGTTTCTTATTCCCGTCTACAACACAGACCCGGCGGTCCTGACGATCTGCGTCAACAGCGCGCTGAAAGCCGCTGGCGATCATCACCAGGTAGTGATCGCTGATGATGCGTCTGACCGGGTCGAAACCCTTGCGTTTTTAGATCGCTGTAAATCGGCCGGGCTCGCCAACCTGAAACTCGTTCGTAACAGTTCGAACGCGGGCGTTTCCCATGCACTCAACCTGGCCGCCGCCGAGGCCTCAGGCGATCTGCTGGCGCCGGTAGACCATGATGACGTGGTGGTCACTCAAGGGTTTTCACAGACGCTGCGCTGCCTTAAATACCACCATGCGCAGTGGGTCTATTCAGACGAGATTCAGGTCGATGCTAACGGTTTTTTGATCCGCCGCATGTACAAGCCCGACTACAGTCCGCAGTTGCTTCGGTCCCTGATGTATATCAATCACCTGCAGCTGTTCTCGCGTGATCTGTTCGACAGGGTCGGCGGCTACCGCGAGGGTTTTGAAGGCAGCCAGGACCACGACCTTGCGCTTCGCATGTGTGAGCAGGTCGAGCCGGTGCACGCCGAGGCCATTGCCTATCACTGGCGGATTCTGGACCAGACCCAGTCGCGCTCGGGCGAGCAGATGTCTTCCCACACGATAGACCACAGTCAGCAGGCCCTGCGCGAGCATTTCTCCCGGCTCGGTCAGGAGGCAAGTGTGGAACCGGTGCTCTTCAGCCGGCGTCGGGGCAGCGTGCCCGAACTGATTGGTGTCTACCGTGCGCATCGGCTTCCAGAGCGGGTACCAATGATATCCATCGTCATTCCTTGCAAACTGGGCACGACTCAAATCGTTCACGGGAATGAGATCGAGGTCTTGCCACACTGTCTAAAACGCCTGGGCGAGATTTTGCCTAAGAATCAGTCGTACTCCGGGAGCGGCTCGGTGGAGATGGTCATCGTGACCAATCATGATGACTATCTTGATAAAGCGGATCATATGCTGGGCTTTTATGGACTAGCGGGTTTTTCTATTCGCGATGACCCGGGGTTCAATTTCGCGCGCAAATGCAATCTTGGTGCAAAAAAAGCCCATGGCGATATCCTTATTTTTCTCAATGACGATACCTTTTTTCAAACGGAGGACTGGCTGGGGCAGGTTGTTTCGCTCTTACAGGACGATGACGTCGCTTGCCTCGGAGGAATGCTACAGAACGCAAACCTGACGGTTCAGTCGTGCGGCGATAATGTCGGGCGTGACTCCGCGGTGCATTACGCACCACACCCCGACGCGGAAACTGTCGGCGATGCGATGCACCGCTATCTCGCAGACCACGAGACCACCTCGGTGAGTGGTGCCTTTCTGTGTTGTCGCCGGTCGACTTTTGAGGCCTTGGACGGGTTTTCCGAGGCCTTTCCCAACAGTTTTCAGGACGTAGATTTTTGCCTTCGTGCCCGCGCCCGGGGGATGCGCTGTATTACTGCGCCCCGAATCCGGCTTTTGCACTTTGAATCTGCGACCCGGGATGCCGAGGTGGATTCTGGTACGCTGAGTGCGTTGCGCTCTTTTCATGGACCGGGCCTTGCCGGCAAGGATCCTTACGCGTTTTGGCGTTACCAGCCGATCTACTTTTCGATTTTTTCCTACAACGGACTTAAGTTTCGGGCCTTTGTGCTGGCACGGGTTGTTGTGCGCGCGGCGCGAGGCATCGAAAAAGCGCTGACGACCCGCCCACGCTGCTGGCGCGGCGTGTTGAAAAAAAGCGAATACCGGGTGCATTGAGACCCGGCCCGAAGGGCAGCAGATAAAGAAAAGGGGAGATTGATGACTCGCGATCCACGCTATGACGTGCTGTTTGAACCCGTGGCCATTGGCCCGGTCACCGCACGAAACCGTTTCTACCAGGTGCCACACTGCAACGGGATGGGTCATACCATGCCCAACAGCGTAGCCGGCATGCGTGCCATGAAAGCCGAGGGGGGCTGGGCGGTCGTTGCGACCGAGGAGTGTGATATTCATGCCTCCAGTGATGTGTTGCCCTACCGGGAGGCACGGCTTTGGGATAAGGGAGATCAGGATTGTCTGGCGCTGATGGCACAGCGGGTGCACGAACACGGCGCGCTGGCCGCGGTGGAACTGGTGCACAGCGGCCATAACGTGTCCAACCACTACTCACGGCTGCCGGTACTGGGCGTCTCAGATGTCGCGGTCAACAGTTTTGATCCCGTACAGGCCTGCGCCATGACCCGGCGTGATATCGCTGATGTCAGGCGCTGGCACCGCCAGGCTGCTATCCGTGCCCGCGACGCCGGTTTCGACATCGTCTATGTTTATGCGGGCCATGATCTTGCCTTGCCGATGCACTTTATCAGCCGCCGGCATAACCGGCGTACCGACGAATACGGCGGATCATTGGAGAACCGTGTGCGTCTGACCCGCGAACTGCTGGAAGACACCAAGGAAGCGGTGGGTGACCGTTGCGGTGTTGCAATCCGCTTTGCGGTTGATGAGTTGCTGGGCGACAAAGGCATCGCCAGCGGTGCGGAGGGCCGGGAGGTGGTCGAGATGCTCTCTGAGCTGCCCGACCTGTGGGATGTCAACGTCAGTGACTGGGCCAACGATTCGGTGACTGCCCGATTCGGCGAAGAGGGCGGCCAGGAATCCTACGTGGCATTTGTAAAACAAATGACGACTAAACCCGTGGTCGGTGTGGGACGTTTTACCTCGGCGGATGCGATGGTCTCCCAGGTCAAACGCGGCATACTGGATATGATCGGTGCGGCGCGCCCCTCCATTGCCGACCCCTTTCTGCCGCGCAAGATCGAGGAAGGGCGAATTGAAGACATCCGCGAGTGCATCGGCTGCAACATCTGTGTCAGCGGCGACTGGACGCAGTCACCGATCCGCTGTACCCAGAATCCCACCATGGGTGAAGAGTGGCGCCGCGGCTGGCATCCGGAAATCATTGAGCAACGCGGAGAGAGCGAAAAGGTGCTGGTGGTCGGTGCCGGTCCGGCAGGACTCGAGGCAGCGATGAGCCTCGGCCAGCGCGGATACGACGTTGCTCTGGCCGATCGCGGCGACGGCGGTGGCCGGGCGGTGCGCGAGTCGGTCCTGCCGGGGCTTGCAAGTTACAAACGGGTCAGTGACTATCGTCTTGGGCAGATCGCAAAGCTCGCTAATGTGAGTTTCTTCCCCGGCAGTGAGATGGATCGGGCAAGTGTTCTGGAGTTCGGTGCCGACCAGGTGCTGATCGCAACCGGGGCCAGGTGGCGCCCCGATGGCCTTGGCCGGGCGACGCACGCGCCAGTCCCGGGAATCGCGGGCCACCCGCAGTGCTTCACGCCGGATGACATCATGGCGGGACAGTTACCGAGCACTGACTCAGTGCTGGTATACGATGATGACCATTACTATCTGGGCGGCGTGATCGCGCAACTGCTGGCCGACAGCGGTAAGACCGTGACCCTGGTGACGCCGGGTCCCGAAGTGTCCTGCTGGACACAGAACACCATGGAACAGCACCGCATCGAAAAAGCTTTGCTCGACCGGGATGTGAGCTTGATCGTAAAACATACCCTGACGGGTGTTGCATCGGACTCGGCAAGTTTTACCTGCAATACGACGGACCGGGCGCTTTCATGTGAGGCACAAGCGCTGGTGATGGTGACCCTGCGTGCACCTCAGAACGGTCTTTACTTTTCGCTGGCAGGAGAGGCGCAGGAACAACTGGATGACCTGCCCTTCGGGCTGATGCGTATCGGCGACTGTATGGCGCCCAATACCATCGCAGCGGCGGTCTACGACGGTCACCGGGTGGCGCGGGAGATGGATAACCGGCCAGACCCTGACAGCGTGCCGTTCAAGCGAGAGCGGTCCATCATTGATCCGCCCTGAGGCGGCTAACTATTCGAGATCGTTGTCCTGGTCCATCTGGCGAAGCGCCGGGTCGCGCTCGGCGGGATCGCCATAGCCTGCCCCGCCGGGAAGTTCCATCAGCAGGTGTTCGCCGGCAGGAATGATCTGCTTGCCTTTGGTTTTGAGTTTTTTGCCGCTGGCGAGGCAGACCACGCCCGCGGCACCGTTGCGGCCCCCATGGCGGCCCCGCGCCGGGTGATCCACCCGGTCAAACAGGGCAAAGATGGCAAAGGGTGCGCCTTGCGCATGTGAGACTTCGATCACCTGCCCGTGCCCGCCGCGGTATTGGCCGTCCCCGCCGGAGCCTTCACGCAGTTCCTTGCGATGAAAGATCACGGGCGCAATGGACTCGGTGATCTCGACCGGGGTGTTGCGTACCCCGGACGGAAAGGCAGTCGCGGAAAGGCCGTCCCGCCAGGGCCGTGCCCCGGTACCGCCCGAGTGAAAAATGGTCACGGAGAACGGCGTGGCGTCACCGTAATCAGCCCCGTCCAAAAGGCCGGGGCCGCCCGTCATCATCGGATTCCACAGGCTCGAACTGCCCTCTGCCGGGGCCCGTCCCGGCAGGGCTTGGTCCAGGCACCCCAGCACCACGTCGGGCAGCATCTGACCAATAACGTGACGAACAGCCACCGCGTGCGGCCGCGGCGCATTCAGGATGCACCCTTGCGGAGCGCTGACCTGAATCGGGTCCAGGGATCCCGCGTTATTGGGAATCGCAGAGGCAATCACGCAGCGCACACCAAAAGACGCGTAGGCCTGTGTGTAACTGAGCGGCACGTTGATGCCGAAGGGCGAAACCGCTGAAGTCCCGGCGAAGTCGACACCGATGCCCTGCTCGCTGATGGTGAGACTCGCTTTCAGGGTGACCGGTTCGCCGTAACCGTCCACCGCCATCTCGTGATTCCAGGTGCCGTGTGGCAGGCCCGCGATCTCATCGAGAACCGCCCGGCGGGACCGGGAGATAATGTGCTCACTGATCCGCTCAAGATCTTCCAGAGCGAACTCCTGCATCATCTCCACCAGCCGGTTGCACCCGACTGCGTTGCCCACCGTGAGTGAGTACAGGTCGCCGATGACCTGATCGGGCTCACGTACATTGGCGCGGACAATCGCCATCACCGCCTCGGCCGGCTCCCCCCGCTCAAAGAGCGGCAGGATGGGGATGCACAGCCCCTCTTCGAAGACCTGGCCGGCATCGGGTCCAAAGCCCCGGCCGCCGATATCGACTACGTGTACCGTCGAGGCCAGAAGGCCCACGATACGCTCATCGATAAAGGCCGGCGTCACGACAGTGAAATCAAAAAGATGGCCGGTGCCAAGCCAGGGGTCATTGGTCACGTACACATCCCCTGGCTGCATACGCTCGAGCGGAATCTCCTCAAGAAAATAACCCACGGAGGTGGCCATGGCGTTGACGTGACCCGGCGTGCCGGTCACGGCCTGGGCCAGCATGCGCCCGTAGAGGTCAAAGATTCCTGCAGAAAGATCCCCCGCCTCACGCACGGTGGTTGAAAATGCCGTGCGAATGAGTGCCTGGGCCTGCTCTTCGACAATACTGATGAGCCGGTTCCAGATGACCTGACGCTGAATGGTCCTCGAGGCGGCAGGCGCTGTCGGGGTATCTGATGCCGCCGATCCGGCCGTTGCCACGAGGTCGCCATAGGGGTTTGCATCAAGCGTCCACCCGGCAGGCACCACCAGCGTGGTCTGGTCTTCGGTAATGACGGCAGGCCCGGCAACGGGGTTTGCGGCCGAGACGGCTTCCCGGGCGATGACCGGACACTCCACCGGATGGTCAGTACCGGGCATCCAGACCATCCGCTCGCGGGGGCTGCACTGCGGGTCGGGTGATGCCCGTTCGGCCTGCGCGCGGATATCCTCGTTCGCGGGGGCTGATGCGGTCAGCGACCAGGTCAGAATTTCCAGCGGCACTCCCGGGATACCCTGGCCATATTGGGTCCGATAGGCTTTATCGAAGGCCTCAGCAATCGTCTTGCGATCCTCGGGAGTCAATGGCCGGTCGGGAAGCTGGATCTTGATTTCGTGTCCCTGACCGGCGTAGCGGATGAATGCATGACGAAGCGTCGACACGGGCGCCTCGCCGGCGCCGAGGCGCACGGTTGCACTCGCCTCTTCTTCCATCTCCTGGAACAGAGCGTTGATGGCTTCGGGATCGAGGTGGTCGAGCACCGTAAAGCGGCTGCGGACGACTTCGAAGGCGACCGGCGCCAGCAAAAACCCGATCGCGGATCCCACGCCCGCGTCGCACGGGATGATGATCCGACTGATGCCGAGTTTGCGGGCCACCGCGATTGCATGCAGCGGCGCTCCACCGCCGAAAGCGATCAGGGTACGCTCCGTCACATCCAGCCCCTTTTCAACGGCATGCACCCGGGCTGCGCTGGCCATGTTTTCGTCAACGATTTCGATGATTGCCTGGGCGCCGCCGCCAGCATCGGTTTTCAGTCCGTCACCGACGGCGTTTTCGATGGCCTGTTGGGCCGCCTTTGTATCAAGTGGTATCCGTCCGCCTGCGAACCCATCGGCGTCCAGCCTGCCCAGCATGAGATTGGCATCGGTTACTGCTGCATCCTGGCCGCCGCGGCCGTAGCACGCAGGCCCCGGCTCAGCGCCGGCACTCTCCGGTCCCACGGTCACCCGGCCAAGTTCATCAACGCTGGCCAGCGAACCGCCGCCGGCCCCGATCTCAACCATATCGACGACCGGGATCTTGATGGGCATGCCGCTGCCTTTCATGAAGCGGTGTGCGCGGTCGATTTCAAAGGTTCGCGACAGCGGAAGGGCGCAGCCGTCAATCAGGCAGATCTTGGCGGTGGTGCCGCCCATATCAAAGGACAGCACCGATGACTCGCCAAGGGTGCGGGCGATATGGGCGGCGAGGATAGCCCCGCCGGCGGGGCCCGATTCGATCAGGCGTACCGGAAAGGCTGCCGCGGTATCGATGGTCACCTGGTGACCTCCCGACGTCATCAGCAGGCAGGCGCAGTTGAAGCCGTCGCTGACCAGGCGCTCTCGGACCTCAACCAGATAACTCGCCATCAACGGCTGGACATACGCGTTGGCACAGGTGGTGCTCTGGCGCTCGTATTCGCGGATCTCGGGACAGACTTCGCTCGAAAGCGACACTGCGATGTCGGGCAAATGCTTTTGCAGAATGTCGCGGATGCGCTGCTCGTGCGCTGGGTTGGCATAGGCATGCAGCAGACCCACAGCAACGCTTTCTATCTCCGCTTGCCGGATGCGGGCAACGAGCGCTTCGACCGAGGCGTCGTCGAGTGGCCGAAGAACCTGGCCGCGGTAATCGACCCGCTCGGGCACAGTCCAGCGCAGATGTCTGGGCACCAGCGGCGGCCTGCGATCGGCATCAAAGTTGTACTGGTCGAACCGGTTCTCGTAACCGATCTCAAGTGAGTCGCGATGCCCCTCGGTCACAATCAGTGCGATTTTGGCGCCGCGCCGTTCGATCAGGGCATTGGTAGCGAGGGTGGTGCCGTGGGTGATGAGGGCGACATCGGCAGGCGCGACACCGGACTGCGAAAGCAGATGTGCAATACCCTGCATAAATCCTTCTGCCGGATTCCGGGTCGTCAGAACCTTGGCGGTATACCGTGCAGCACCCGCCTGCAGGACCGCATCGGTAAAGGTCCCACCGATATCAATGGCAATCCGCGGCGCGCTGCTCATAGCTTCAGTCGCGGGCAGCTGAATCGTCCAGAGATCCTAAATCCCGACGGTTCACGTTTTTCGATGACCAATATATTCCGGCACGGGAATGCCGCTTTTCAGGCGGGGGTCGGGCTGGGGCTTGCCGCTTTTGAGTGTCAGTGGGATTACTCCAGCCCAGACATTGCTCTCATAGTCGGACTTCTCGTCGCTGGGCGGGCCTTCGCTGAACTTGACCGACGCTTCCTCAAGCCCGAAGCGCACGACGGTCGTCGCGGCCAGTTCCTTTGGCCGGGATGCCCGGATGTCGGCGGTGCGCCCGGGAATCAGATGCTCGGTAAAGGCATTGAGCGCGATCTTCTTATCCGCTCCGGTCACTTTTTCACCACTGCCAAGAATCACGACCGAGCGGTAATTCATCGAAGAATTGAAAGCGGAGCGCGCCACGACGATGCCATCCAGAAGGGTTACGGTGATGCATGCCGGACTTCCCGCCGCAAGCAGCTTCAGCATCCGGCTGACCCGACTACCGTGTATGTATGCGTGCTCGCCGATGCGCGCAATGGCGGTCGGGATCACAAAGGGTTGACCGTCGTCAACGAAACCGACGTGACACACTGTGGCTTCATCGAGAATGGCGTTGACGCTGGACCGGTCATAGCGTGCCAGTTCGCGAAGACGCCTGACTTTGGAGCGGGCGGAAGGTGCCGAAGATCGGGTCATTGATGGAAATGGATGATCAGGATCCGGACAACACGAAAAGACCCGTCAGAACCGGTCTTTTAACTCACGGGTTCGGGCAAACACGTCAACCAGCGGTTGTCCTGTCAGTCCGATGGTTTTCTGCAGGTGGGCACTGTCCGGACGCAGAAAGGGGTTCGTCCTTTTTTCGAGCCCCACGGTCGTTGGAACCGTCGGTTCACCCCGTTGCCGGGCAGCATCAATTTCATCGCTGCGGCTGACGAGATCAGCATTATCCGGTTCCACCGAGAGGGCGAAACGGGCATTGGCCTGGGTGTACTCGTGGGCGCAGTAGATCAGGGTCTCATCAGGCCAGGACAGGATCTTCTGCAGCGATGTCCACATCTGTCCAGGGGTGCCCTCGAAAAGACGGCCACAGCCCAGTGCAAACAGCGTATCGCCGACAAATCCGATATTGGCGGGCAGGCAGTGGTAAACGATGTGGCCGCGGGTATGTCCGGGGGTATCGTGAACAGTAAACGGCCAGGCCCCCAGCATCACGGTATCACCCTCTGCGGCGGTGCGGTCGATGCCCGGGATCCTCTTGGCATCCGCAGCCGGTCCGACGATCTGACACCCGGTTTGCGATTTCAGCTGCAGGTTTCCGCCGGCGTGATCGTCGTGGTGATGGGTATTGAAGATAAAGTCCAGTTTCCAGCCCTTCGCATCAAGCGCCTCCCGAATCGGCGCCACTTCCGGTGTATCAATCGTTGCGGTCAATCCGCTATCGGGATCGTGTACCAGATAGCCGTAGTTATCCGAAAGGCAGGGAAACTGGTGGACTTCAAGGGCGCTCATCAGATTCAGGCCTTGCTGTGACCGCTGATCTTGGCATGCAGCGGTTTGGTCGCCTCAAAGGCGGCTTTTTGCTCCTCACTGGCTTCGTGCTGGTAGTCCCGCTTCCATTCGTCATAGGTCATGCCGTAGACGATCTCGCGTGCATGGCCGTAATTCATCTCAACGCCTTCTTCGTCGGCAGCCGCCAGATACCATTTGGAAAGGCAGTTGCGGCAAAAGCCGGAAAGGTTCATCAGATCAATGTTCTGTACATCAGTGCGCTGGCGCAGGTGCGCTACCAGTCCGCGGAAAGCGGCTGCCTCCAGTCGGGTGCGGGTGGTTTCGTCCATGG
>CAYSMI010000041.1:0-11541 GCA_964432165.1 uncultured Acidiferrobacter sp. | reverse complement strand
GCGAAACTGACGGTTTCCCCGACCAATGGGCCCGCCAGCAGTTCAATCATCATGGCGATATGCGAGCCCTTGTATCCGCCAAAGGGCAGCAGCACGCCCTTGATAATCTCTTTGGGATCTGTGGTGGGTTCGCCATCGGCATCCAGTCCCGTGTCGGCGGGAACCGGGTGGCCGTCGCGGGCGGCGATTTGTACATCTCCCATGGCCATCGCGGCAGTCGCCATGTCGAAGACCAGGGGCGGTGATTCCGGGCGCGGCCAGGCAAATGACAGGGGGTTGGTGCCGTACAACGCCTCCGCTGCACCAAACGGCGCCACGCTGGGCATATAGGAGACACAGGCGATCGCGACAAGCCCCTGCTGTCCCAAAGCCTCGGTCTCGGGCCAAAGCGCGGCAAAGTGATGGGTCCTTGTGATCGACAGGGTCGCAACCCCGTTTTCCTTCGCAGCCTTAGCCAGCGCATCCAGCGAGCGGCGGTGGGCGAGCGGGGCATAACCCAGGTCGCCATCGCAGTGGAGCACCACGGGAGACGGCGTCGACAGTTTTGGGTTAGCGTCGCCGTTCACTTTACCGCTGCGAAGCGAGGCCACGTATCCGGGGATGCGGAAAAGACCATGTGAGTGGGAACCGTCACGCTCTGCACGGGTGACCACATCAGCGACGGCATCAGCGTGTTCCGCGCTGGCGCCTGCCCCAAGCAGGGCTTCACGGGCGAGCGCATAGATTTCATCCAGCGAAAGAGGGGAAGTATTCATGGGGTCGTCTCGAAGATTTTGCGGGCCCAGTATAGAGCCCCCCGTTCGGTGCCGCAGCCCGAACCCGGCCAGCGTCGCAGCCGTTCCCAAGAGTCTGGTCTGCCGATACCCTACAATGCGCTCATCGGAAAACGCCGAGAGACTAGGTGGCAAAACTTTATTTTTACTATTCGGCAATGAACGCCGGAAAGACAACGAACCTCTTGCAGTCTCGCCATAACTACGAAGAGCGGGGCATGAATACGCTTGTGGTGAAGCCCCGCATCGACAGCCGCTCCGGGGAGAATCGGGTCCGCTCGCGCATTGGCCTCGAGGCGGATGCTGTGGATGTGGACACCAGCGTTAACCTGCTGGATCTTGTGGCGGACGCGTGTGAGCGCCAGCCGATTCACTGTGTCCTGGTAGATGAATCACAGTTTTTGAGCGCCGAACAGGTCGACCAGCTGACCGAGGTCGTCGACGCGCGGGATATCCCCGTACTGGCTTACGGTCTACGCACCGATTTTCTCGGTGTGCTCTTCGAAGGGTCCAGGCAGTTGCTGGCGCTGGCGGACGAACTGCGGGAGATCAAGACCGTCTGCCATTGTGGGCGCAAGGCCACCATGGTAGTGCGTTTTGACGGCAAGGGACAGCCGTTGCGAAGTGGCGACCAGATCCAGATCGGCGGCAACGAAACCTATGTGTCGATGTGCCGGCGCCACTTCAAGGAAAGCCTGAAAACACCTGCCGACTGAAGCACGTCGGGCTCAGTCCAGAAAAGTCGTCCAGACGTCGAGCGGCTCGCGTTCTGTGGCCAAGCGGTTCTCGATCGCATCCGGGTCGGCATACCCCAGCGCCATACCGCAGATCAGGGTCTCGTTCGCCGGCATCGCCAACTGCTCGCGGATGATCCGGTGAAAAGGTGTAAAAGCAGCCTGGGGGCAGGTGTCGAGCCCGCGGGCGCGGGCCGCCACCATGATGTTCTGCAAGAACATGCCGTAATCCAGCCAGCTGCCCTGTTCCAGTACGCGGTCGATACTGAAGACAAGACCCACCGGCGCGTCAAAAAACATGTAATTACGGCCGTGCTGGCGGTGCATTTTGCCCTTGTCTTCCCGGGTGATGCCCAAAAGTCCATAGAGGTCCCAGCCGATCTTGCGGCGGCGCTCAAGGTAGGGGGAAACCCACTGTTTGGGGTAGTACGCATACTCTTCCGTATGCGTCTTGGCGGTTTCGGGATCATTGTAGGCCGACAGGATCGCTTCGCTGAACTGCCTTAATCGTTTGCCGGTCAACACGTATACCCGCCAGGGCTGAATATTGGTGCCTGACGGCGCCCGGGCTGCGGTGTCGAGGATTTCCCGGACGATCTCCTTGGGCACCGGGGTGGACAAAAAGGCGCGCACAGACCGGCGCGAGGTAATCGCCGCGTCAACGGGGTTTTTGGGATCGCCCGGAACGGGCGCTGTCGAGGCATTCATATCAAACTTTTCTTACCGCGCTAAAGGTAATAGAGCACAAGGCTTGCAGCGAGCAATACCGCGACCCAGAGCACCATGGAACCCGTCGGCCAGGCACGCGCCAGCGTCCCCTCGGGGCCGTAATGGTGCAGCACCAGCCGCATGAGGGTTCGGCCAAGCCCATAGCTGGCCTGCAAGGCCGCCTGTCCCGTCCGGCGTGACACTGCGACGATCTTTTGGATTCCGAGGGGCGCGAGGCGCCGGTAGAGCCAGTCTGTATCGAGATTAATCGACGCCTGTTCGGGCGGGTACAGTCCGGTGCGCATGAGCACCGCAAAGGCGAGGGCAGCGAACAACAGCAGTTGAAGCTGGGTCAAGGAGTGGCCGAAATCAGCATAGGGCTGGTACACCACCGGATAGGGGAGGATCGCGTAAAGCGGTGCCGGGAACCAGCCGATCGCGATACATAATACGGCGGCCGCACCCATGGCAAGGCACATGTGCAGTGGTGCTTCTTTGCAACGGATGCCTGAGTCGTGGCCGAAAAAGGCGAAATACGGAATCTTGATACCCGAATGTTCCATCACGCCAGCAGAGGCGATCAACAGGCCGACAAAGGTCAGCACATAGTAGCCCTCGACCACCGCTGACATCGTCAGTGACTTGGCGACAAAACCGCTGAACAGCGGAAAAGCGGAAATCGACATCGCCCCGACAATACAAAAAGCCGTGGTCCACGGCATCGACCGGTACAGTCCACCGAGATCAGACGCCCGGATCGTGCCGGTCCGGTAGAGCACGGCGCCCATGGACATGAAAAGAAGCGCCTTGTAAAGAATATGGACGAAAGCGTGGGCAACAGCACCGTTCAGCGCCAACTCAGTGCCGATCCCGATCCCCACCACCATGAAGCCCAACTGATTGTTGAGGCTGTAGCAGAGCACTTTGCGTAGATCGTTCTCAATGACCGCAAAAAAGATCGGGAAGAGCGTCATCACGACGCCGATGCCGATCAGCACTTCGGTGCCGGGGAATCCCCGCGCCAGCGCATACACCGCGAGTTTGGTGGTGAAGGCGCTGAGGAAAACCGCGCCGGTTACGGTTGCTTGCGGGTAGGCGTCCTGCAGCCAGTTGTGCAGAAACGGGAAAGCACACTTGATTCCGAACGCCGTGAATATCAGCCATACCCCCGCACCGGCTTCGCCGAGGTTTCCGTCGGGACCGATCAGCTGGTCGAAGGAGAGCGACCCCGAGTCCTGGTAGTGAACCAGGATGCCCGCCAGCAGCAGAACCCCTGAGCCGACCTGGACGACGAGATACCGTATTCCGGCCCGGTATGCTTGTTCGGTACGGTTGGCAAAGATCAGGAAAGCAGAGGCCAGAGCCGTGATCTCCCAGTAGACGAACAAGGTGATGAGGTCACCCGCAAACACCGCACCAACCGCGCTCCCGACGTACAACATGGCCGCGACATGCTGGATCGTATCGCGCACATGCAGCGCATAGAGGGCCGCGATAAAGGCGGCGATGTGAAAGATGTAACCGAAGACCAGGCTCAGTCGGTCCACCCGCACCGGCAACAGACTCAGACCCGCGAGTTCTATTCCGGGAAAGACCCCCTCGGCAAGAAAAAGCAGTTGCGTCAGGCTAAGTGCTGGCAGCAGCAGTGCGCCGATGGCCTGCGCTCTGCGGGGCAGCAACGGCAGCACCAGAGCCCCCGCCAGAATGATGATCCCCGGCGGCAGGCTAGTCATCGTAGTAGTCCTCGTCCCGCTTGATCAAACGGCGTAGCTGCTTGCCGAGTATCACGATGGCGAACAGCGAGACGAATCCCCAGAGGGCGTAAAACCCGGGCCATCCTTCCCAGGCGAAGATCACATGCCGGTGAACGGCGATCTCCACGATCACCAGTGCAATGCACAGGCAAAGGAGTGTTCTGAAGATCATGCTGTCGGTTCGACTCCGGCTCGAATCTGATGATGGTTCATAGGGTCCCTAGCGCAGCAGTGGCGCGACCAATTGCAGGATCGGGGCGGGGTAGAAGAACAGTACCAGGCACATTGTGGCCGTCACAACGATCGCGATGAGACAGGTCGCAGGGGCTTCAGTGATGCCCGCAGGGGCACTGCGGTCAACCCTGAAGAAGGCGCGGATCGGGATCGGCAGCAGGTAGGCGATATTGAGCAGCGTACTCAGCATGAGGACACCGACCAGCACTCCGTAGCCGGCATCAAGTGCTCCGAACGCCAGGTACCACTTGCCCCACAGGCCCGCCATCGGCGGCAGCCCGGCAATACTCAGGCTGGCAACCAGGAACGCCCCCATCGTGATCGGCATCTGCCGGCCGAGCCCATCAAGCTCGCTAACCCGGGTTTTGTGGGTGGCGACCAGAATCGCTCCAGCACAGAAAAATAGCGTGATTTTCCCGACCGCGTGGGTCGCGATGTGCACCGCGGCACCTGCGATACCGGCTGCGTTGGCCAGAACAGCGCCGAGCACAACGTAGGAAAGCTGACTGATGGTGGAGTACGCCAGCCGGCGTTTGAGATTGTCCTGGTGCAGTGCGACCAGCGATGCGCCGATGATGGTGATCACTGCAACCCACAGCACCAGGGTGGTTGCGCCGGTGCCCGACAGCAGATCCAGCCCAAACACATAAACCGTAATCTTGAGTATCGCGAACACCCCGGCTTTGACGACGGCGACCGCGTGCAGCAAAGCGCTCACGGGCGTCGGCGCTACCATGGCTGCTGGCAGCCAGCGGTGGAACGGCATCAGGGCGGCTTTGCCGATGCCGAAGGCAAAAAGGGCGTAAAGCACGCCCACCATGAGCGGCGAGGTTTTACCTGTCAGGATGCCGCCCGGCTGAAATTCGGTGGTGCCCGCTAGGTGCCAAGTCCAGATCACGGCCAGCAGCAATAATCCCATCGAGGTTCCCATCAATATGCCGAGGTAGATTCGCCCGCCGCGTCTTGCCTCATCGGAGCCGGCGTGGGTGACCAGGGGGTACGTCGAGAGCGTCAGTAGTTCATAGAACAGGAACAGCGTGAATAGATTCTGCGCCAGGGCAACGCCCATCGTCGCGCTGATCGCGACGGCGAAGAAAGCATAGAAGCGGGTCTGATGCTTTTCACCATGCCCGCGCATGTAGCCGATGGCGTAGACAGTCGTTGCGACCCACAGCACCGACGCAATCAGCGCAAACAGCAGTCCCAGCGGCTCTATCTGCAGCGCCAGCGGGACCCCCGGTACCGGCACTGCCAGCAGCAGGCTTGGGGAATGACCCGCGAGCACCGGGGGGACCAGCGTCACGACCTGTACGATCAATGCACCGCCGGTGATAAGACTCATGGTCTCGCGCAGGTTCGGCCACCGGCCGGTGGCCAGCACCAGCAGGGCGCAAAGGAGCGGCGTCAGTACAATCCAGACCAGGGCGGACTCGGTCATGGCGCGGCTCCGAACAGTCCCGCTGCAGCCCGGGTAGCAATGCCGACGCTAAGATCGGTATGCAATCCGAAGTACACGTTGGCGATTGCCAGCAGCCAGGCGGGGATCAGCATCGAGGCGGGTGCTTCCGCTGTGGTGCTTTGTGCCGAGGGTCTCGCCAGGTAGGCTTTCTCAACTACCCGCCAGATATAGATAATCGCCAGCAGCGAGCCGGCAATGATCACAACGATTACGGGCCACCAGCCCTTCTCCAGCGCCGCCAGCACCAGATACCATTTGCTGATAAAGCCTGCCGTCAGAGGAATGCCGATCAGGCTGAGCCCGCCGATCATGAACACCCCCATCGTCCAGGGCATACGGTAACCCAGCCCGGCAAAGTCCTGCAGACGGCTGCTGCCGATCCGCCAGGCAATGCAGCCCAATGCGACAAAGAGCGCGCCCTTCATCAGCGCGTGGTTGAAAAGATGCAGCAGAGTGGCGGTGAGCCCCGTAGGGGTCGCGAGGCTGACACCGAGTGCCAGATAGCCGACCTGCGCCACGCTGGAATACGCCAGCATGCGTTTGAGATTCTGCTGGAAGATAGCGACTGTCGAGGCCGAGAGGACCGCGATCGATCCCAGCACCGCGAGACCGATCGCGAGCGGCATGGCTCCCAGGGCGAATTCCACACCGAACACTGAAAAGACGAATCTCAGCAGTACATACACGGCGACTTTGGTTGCGGTCGCGGCCAGGAAGGCGCTGACAGCCGAGGGCGCAAAGGCGTACGCATTGGGCAGCCACAGGTGTAACGGGAAGAGCGCGATCTTGAGGCCGAGGCCAACGGTCAGAAAAGCAAAACCGGTACGCGCGGTGCGGCTGTCGGCCACCTCGGGAAGCCGCTGCGCAAGATCGAGCATATTGAGCGTCCCGGTCAGGGCGTACAGCAGGCCAACGCCAATGAGGATAAACGTGGCCCCGATGGTACCCATGATGAGGTACTGGAATGCCGCGGTCAGCGCCCTGCGATCGGCGCCCATCGCGATCAGCACATAACTGGACAGAGAAGAAATCTCGAGAAACACAAAAAGGTTGAAGGCGTCGCCGGTGATCGCGATGCCGAGCAGTCCGGTGAGACACAGCAGCCACGCTGTGTAGAAAAAGCCCTGGTTGTGTGCTTCGATTTCGCTGGCGACACTGAGCCGGGCGAACACCGATACCACTGTGCTGATGGTCGAAACAATCACCAGTACATAGGCATTAACCAGGTCAACCCGGTAGGCGATGCCAAAGGGCGCGGCCCAGCCGCCAAAGGTGTAGTCAATGACACCCGATTGCAGGACCTCTTGGAGCATCAGGAAAGAGACCAGCATTGCTACCGCGCTGGCGACAAAGGTGATGAGCCATGCGGCGGGCGGACGGGACAGGATCAGGCAGAGCGCGGCCGCGATCAGCGGCACCACCACCTGCAGCGCCGGAAGCTGGCCGTTAATCAAAATGATTCATCCTGCCGGTGAATATCCTCTTCCTCGACCGAGTCGTAGGATTCGCGAATCCGCACCACCAGGGCCAGTCCCAGCGCGGTGGTCGAAACACCCACGACAATCGCCGTCAGGATGAGTACGTGCGGAAGCGGGTTGGAGTAGTTACTGACACCATCCTGCAGGATCGGGGCATGACCGTTGGCGAGTTTGCCGATGCTGATATAGAGGATGAATACAGATGCCTGGAAGAGGTTCAGGCCGATGATCTTCTTAACCAGATTGCCACTTGAGATGACGACATAAAAGCCGGTCATCATCAGGAGGATGACAATCCAGTAGTTGTAAAGGCCGGCGATCGTCACGGATCGTTGCGTCCGGCAAAAGCAAGAAAGATAGTGATCATGACGGCGCTGACGGTAACGCCCACGCCGAATTCGACTACAAGAATACCCAGATGCTGTCCCGCGACGGGGTCTTTGGAGAGCGCGCTGTATGCCAGGTAGTCGGACCCCGCCAGCATCGTGACCACACCGACGCCGGCGAAGATGACCAGGCCTACGGCGATCAGCAATCGCAGCACCCCGGGCGGCACCGCGCTTCGCAGCGATTCCGTGCCGAATACCAGACCGTAGAGAATGAAGCCGGCCGCAAAGATCACACCAGCCTGGAAGCCCCCGCCCGGTCCAAAATCCCCGTGGAACTGGACATAAAGTGCAAACAGCAGAATCATCGGGATGATGATTTTGGCGATGATGCGCAATACTGGGTTGTCGATCATTGCGCGGTCTTCTCCTTTCCGGGACGTTTTCGTCTGCGAAGCCCGAGCAGGCCCAGCACGCCCACGCCGGCAGTAAAGATCACCGCCAGTTCGCCCAAGGTGTCATAGCCCCGGTAACTCGCCAGAACGCTTGTGACTACATTGGGCACACCGGTCTGATGCGGTGACTGACTGATGTAATACGGCGCCACGTGCTGATGTGCCGGCGCACCGGGATCACCGAAGAAGGGCATGTCCAGCGTGCCATAGATCAGGACCGCACCGGTGGCGACAACAACGGCCAATGGCAGTAAGGGCCGACGGGTCGAGCGCTGCTCGTGTCGGCCGACCAGCCCTATGGTGCCGAGCATCAGCACGGTTGAGATGCCGACCCCGACCGCGGCTTCGGTGAAGGCCACGTCCACCGCATCCAGCAGCACGAACATGACGGCTGCCAGCAGGCTGTAGATACCGAACATCATCGCCACGGCAAAGAGGTCGTGCAGCCGGATCGCCGCGATCGCGGTAACGGCGAGCAGCCCCAGCAATACGATGTTGACCGCTTCGATCAACACCTAGTCTTCCGTCCGGCCCAGCCAGGGTCTGCGGATACCATGTATGGCGGCGCGCGCGAGCGCGTGGGCGGTGGACGGGCTGAGCAGCGCCAGAATCAGCAGCAGGGCGAGGATCTTCCCCATCAGCAGGCTCCATCCCGCCGCCAGCGCCAGCCCAAGGAGGATGGCGCCCGCTCCCACGGTATCGGTGACGCTGGCCGCGTGCAGTCGGGTGAAGACATCAGGCAGGCGCAAAAGCCCGGTACCGCCAATCAGGGTAAAAAGCGCACCGGCCAGCAGCAGCACCGCGCTCAGGATATCAACGGCGGCACTCATGGGTCCTCCGGGTCGGTGCGTGACTGGGGCTGGCCGAGATTGCCGAACTCCGAGACCTTGAGTACGGCAACGGTGCCGATAAATCCGATGAGCACGTACATCAGTGCGATGTCGATGTAGAGCTCGGGGTCGCCCACCACAAATCCCAGAACCGCGATCATCAGCACGGTCTTGGTGCCGAGTGCATTCGAAGCCAGAATACGGTCGTAAACGGTCGGACCCTTGATCGCGCGGATCAGTGCGAACGCCACGGTGACCAGCAGCGCGATGAGTGTGACGGCGAGGATCACGCGCCCTCCGCTTTCTGCACCCGTCGCGCCATTTCGCCGGATGCCAAGTCATCTGCCGCATTCTCCGTCAGCGCATGCACCTCGATGGTTTCGTCCGAGACATCCAGAGAGATCGTGCCGGGCGTGAGGGTAATCGAATTGGCGTAGGTTACCCGCCCCACCTCAGTGTGGCGCTTGGCATCCACGTGGATGACCGAGGGACTGATAGGCAGTTTCGGGTTGATGATGCGCCGCGCCACGTCTAGGTTTGAGCGGATCACCTGCCCGGCGAGCCACGGAACGTAGCGGATGAGACCGGGCAGCAGTTGCACCGGCATCCCTTCGTCGTCGAGCACCCCAAGGCGAGCAGTGCATGCGATCACCGCCACAACCGATATCAGGCCTAGCGTCAGCAGCAGAGGGCTGGTATGTCCGGACAGCAGGAACCACGTGCCCGACAACATGAGTAAAAGCGTCAGTGTGTTTCGCATGGGTGTTTAAGTCAGCGGGGGAGAGATAGAAGCATGACCGCAAACCACATGCCCCGAGCACCCGCTTTGTGCGCTATCGCGCGAAGCCAAAAGCCCCCACCTGTCATCATGGGCAGGTTCTGCATCGTCTGCCCTATCAGGAAAGACTGAGACCCGTCGCGCGCCGGTGCGCTCGAGCCTCCCGTCTTCGGTGAATATTCATGTCCTGAAGGGTTTTCTCAACATAGCTGATATGCGCATCCGAGGCCGCTTTGGCTGCCTCTGGATCACCATCGACAATAGCGTTCATCAGGTGGTAATGCTGATCCCGCAGGTGCTTGAAGTTGTCGGGCCTTTGGTACAGGTTCTCGAGGTTGAAGTGAATACTCCGGCGCAGCAGTGAGAACAGACTGCGCATGACGTGCACCAGCACGACGTTGTGTGAGGCTTCGCCGATCGCAAGATGAAAATCCGCATCGGCTTTTGCTTCCACTACGGCATCGCCCTCACCGTGCGAGGCAATCATCCGTTTGTAGGCTGTGCGCAGCAGTTCGATATCGGTTTCGGTCCGCCGGGCCGCCGCATGGTAAGCGGCCATCGACTCGATGGCGTGACGCAATTCCATGACGTCTTCCTGCGCGTCGGGCGACGCGCTGATCAACTCGAGCAGGGGATTCTCAAGCGCCGGATTCAGGCTCTCGGTGATTTCTGTCGCCCCGCCGCGGCGGGTCACCAGCAATCCGCGGGCGGAGAGAATC
Source organism: uncultured Acidiferrobacter sp. (assembly GCA_964432165.1). Lineage (GTDB taxonomy): Bacteria > Pseudomonadota > Gammaproteobacteria > Arenicellales > UBA868 > UBA868. Next base: position 1,293 of record CAYSMI010000041.1, on the reverse strand, counting down.
TGCAGACCTTCGCGTAACGACGGGCGGGAGACCCCGAGCTGCACCGCGAACTTGCGTTCGGCCGGCAGGCGGTCACCCGGTTTCAGGGCGCCCTCGAGAATGAGCTGTTCTATCTGCCGGACGACGGAATCACAGACGCGTTCGCTAGCCATAGTTCCTGGTTATCTGGTAAGACCACGGGGCGGACTGTAGCACTCTTCGCAATCCAGGCAAAACGGGCCTGCTCGGCCGCGTGGTCCAGAAGCAGAAGGGGTCAGTACAGGTTATGGGGCAGCCGGCGTATGCGAAGCAGCGCCAAAAGCGAGAGACAAAAAGGCGTGCATGTCATGGGGGCGCTGCCCCTGGTCAAGCGACAGGGCGTCTTCAACGGCTTTCAGCAGGGTATAGGGATAAGCCCCTGAGCGCGAGACCGTAAGTTTCTCTAGGGAGGCCCCGTCGCGTCGCTTCAGGGCGGGCGGCGGCGAGGCACCGGTAATGCAGTTATAGATGGTTGCGGCCAAGCCGTAGATGTCTGTCCACGGACCAAGATCGCCGTCGAGATACTGCTCGGGCGGGGCAAAGCCGTGGGTCAGGGTCTGGAACGACCCAAACCGGTCGTTGTTGTCCATGGTCTGTGCCGCCCCGAAATCCAGCAGCAGGGGCTGGCCGCTGGTGCGAAGCAGAACATTGGCCGGTTTGACATCGAGGTGGATTACCCCCTGCTGGTGCATCCGCCAGAGTCCATCACCAATGGGCGGAAACACCTGCTGCAGAAAGTTCCAGTCGAGTTCTCCGACCAGTTTGTTGATGAACCACCGCAGATCACGGCCCTCCTCGTGAGTCATGACCATGTACAGCGTGTTGTTCGCCTCGAAGTATTCGGAAACGCTGATCACATTGGGATGGCGCACGGTGCTCATGCGCTCCGCCTCGAAGCGAAACTTTTCCAGGCCGCTGCGAAACGGCGCCTGTGAGAGCGGTGCGTTGGGTTCGAGAGTTCCGTCGGGTTTGCGGGAAACCTGATCCTGGGGGCAATATTCCTTGATGACAAACTTGCGCCGGTCAAGTTCACTGCTGGCGAGATATACCAGGCTGAAACCGCCACCGCCGAGCACTTCTCCGACGGTATAACCCTTGAGCACATAGCCGGTCTGGAGGGGGAGTCTGCTTGCCATAGTGGGTAATGGTTTGTACGGGCGAGAGGCAAACGCTGGGGATCGGGAATACAGTATAGTTTCTTGTCCAATATGGATGCAGCCCCGGCCGGCATGTGCTCGCTGGCAGGCGATAACACCGGAGACCCCACTTGCCCAA
>CAYSMI010000040.1:4239-11573 GCA_964432165.1 uncultured Acidiferrobacter sp. | reverse complement strand
ACATCGGAGGCTCTGTATCGGCTGGTATGACGGTGATACTCGATGGCACGAGAGAGTCGGCCGAGCGCATCGAACGTGTTTTTGCATCCGATCCCGGTATCGGTGTGATCCGGTATGCCGATGCCGGCGTTGAAGGTGCAAGGGAGTATCTTGCGAGTAGCGACCTTCGCGGTGGGTTTGTTTAACAGGGGATCTCGCATGCTCTCTGCCGGGTTCGCAGCTTTGGGCATTTCCTTTAGTTCGCCTTATCACAAGGTAAGGGTGGCATCGGGGGAGCCGAGCATAGTCGTCTCCACCATCCTACTTCACCCAGGCATGACCACCATTGTGTGGTGTTCCGTTTGGACTACCCCTCCGATGTGACCGCCATCACCTAACTCCCCTCCATATCCCCTAAAAGGTGACAGGGCACACAGACACCCTTCCTGATATTCTGGAAAATGGTTTCACCATTCACACCGTGTAGATCCATAAGCCGCGAAACATGTTTAAATCGGGCGTGCCAAACCCATTGATGGAATCACGGTGAATAGTTTTAGGGTGAAAACGTTATGAGTCCTAGCTTTTACCGGATATTTCTTGTTTTGGTTCTGATGTGTACCTGCTATCCCACATTGGCGACGAATCGTGGGCTTTCTTTCGTGACGGAAGATTCACATGGGCAAGCCATCCAACTCTATGAGGGTAGCCACGCCCTCTTAATTGGCGTAAGTCGATATGAGAGTAGTCAATGGCCGGATCTCGAGAGCATTCCCCAGGAACTGGATCTGGTTGCTACGGCCCTTAAGCAGCAGGGATTCATTGTTGAGAAGCATTTTGATCCGGATAATCGAGAGCTGGAAGACCTTTTCAGAGATTTTATCGATCGTTACGGTTACGAAAAGGAGAATCGGTTACTGTTCTATTTTGCCGGGCATGGATATACCCGGGACAATGGAAACAAAGGTTATCTGGTGCCCGTGGATGCGCCAAGCCCGCTCGAGGATGAAAAGAACTTTCAAAGGAAAGCGCTGCCGATGAGTCAGATATTGGCCTGGGCGCGGGAAAGCGAGGCTAAGCACTCATTGTTTTTGTTTGATTCGTGTTTTTCCGGAACTATCTTTAAGAGCCGTGCGCTGCCGGATCGACCTCCGGTAATCGACAAGTTGGTATCTCTTCCTGTGCGCCAGTTCATTACGGCAGGATCAGCAGGGGAGTCGGTGCCAGCCCGCAGTACATTTACGCCAGCGTTTGTGGATGCGATTCAGTACGGCCGAGGAGACCTGAACAGAGATGGCTATGTCAGTGGCACAGAGTTAGGTTTGTATCTGCAACAGGAGGTGCCACGCTACGTTAGCCAAACGCCGCAATTCGGGAAGATTCAGGAGTATGAACTCTCGCGGGGTGACTTCATCTTTGCACTTGCGGATACTGCCAAACAGGCTTCATCCGATCGCGATGAAGATGCGCAATCGAAGTCAGGTACAGATGCAGGTGGCAGCGTTGGCGCGGCCAATAATGCTGCCCTTCGAGATAATCTGGAAATCGAGTTCTGGAAAAGCATCAAAGACAGTAACAATCCGACGTTGTATCGGGCTTACCTAAACCAGTTTCCCGGCGGAACCTACGCAGAGATCGCAAAAGTCATGATAACGGAATTGGAGCAAAGTCAACAGTCGTCCAATTCTCTGGCGCTGGCTACTGATCAGCAGGAATCGCAGACAACGATGCCGGAAGATGATCCGGTCTCTACATTGATTTCCGGGGTCTGGATAGACAAAAGGGGTTGTCACCTGGTTGTTAAGCGAGATTCGAAAGGGAAACTGATTGGCGCTGCCTGGGGGAGATCTGGTGGCAGCATGATTCTGGAGTTAGAGGCGGAAGTAGGCTCTGATAGGGTATTTTTCTGGAAGGGCCGCATGATGACGATGTTTGATCCAGAAAAGACAGACCCGCAAAAAAGAGGCAAGTTAGTCGTCAACCTCTACGATCATGCAATTCTTCATCCCACTACGGGCGCGGTCTGTTCCCGGAATCGCAGCGAAAACCCAGGCCTAGAGTTAACCAAGAAAGCCTCAAATATGGGTGCCTTTACTGCGAAGCCACCGAAGTGGTTTGCAGACCGCTTCGAAGATCCAGATTAAGAGCGAGGTAGTCGAGCGCTGTCTGTACCCCCCCCGGTTTGTGGGGAACCCCGGCGAGCTTGAGACCCATCTCAATCCCGCCCAGTGTGCCTGCCAGCATCAGATCGTTGAAATCCCCGAGGTGTCCGATCCGGAAGACCTTGCCGGCAAGGCGACCAAGGCCGTTGCCTAGCGACATGTCGAAATGTTCAAGGATGGTAGTGCGAAAGGCATCTGCATCATGGCCATCAGGCATCAGCACTGCAGTAAGCGAGTTGCTATAGCGTTCTGAATCAAGGCACAGCAGTTCCAGTTCCCACGCGATGACGGCACGTCGGGTTGCCTCGGCCAGTCGGGCATGGCGGGCGAATACCTGTTCGAGTCCTTCCTCCAGCAGCATGTCGAGTGCTTCCCGTAAACCAAAGAGCAGATTGGTCGCGGGGGTGTACGGAAAGAGCTGATTCTGATTTGCGTCAAGGACGTCCTTCCAGTCCCAGTAGGCCTTGGGGAGTTGCGCATCCCTGGCGGCGTGAAGGGCCTTGTCACTCACCGCATTGAAGCTCAAGCCCGGGGGCAGCATCAAACCTTTCTGCGAGCCGGCGACGGTGACATCGACACCCCATTCGTCGTGTTGATAGTCGATTGAGGCAAGCGATGAGATGGTATCCACCATCAGCAGGGCGGGGTGCCCAGCACGGTCAATAGCGGCACGCACTTCGGCGATGTCGGAGCAGACCCCTGTTGAGGTTTCGTTATGCACAAGACATACCGCTTTAATACTTTTGTTGTTGTCCCCGGTGAGAGCCTCTTCCAGCGCATCCGGGTCGACACCGTGACGCCAGTCTGTGGGAAGCACCTGTGTCTGCAAGGACAGTTTTCGCGCCAGGCGCTCCCATCCGGACGCGAAATGCCCGGTCTCGCACATCAGAACCTGGTCTTTGGGTGACAGGCAGTTGACGAGGGCAGCCTCCCAGGCGCCCGTACCTGAGGCGGGAAATATCACGACCGGCTGACGGGTTTTAAATATCAACGGCAGACGCTCGAGAATATCCCCTGCCAATGCGCGAAACTCCGGCCCCCGATGGTCAATGGTCGCGCGGGCGATCGCTTTCAGGATACGATCAGGCACATTGGTGGGACCGGGTATCTGCAGCAGGTGACGGCTGGGCATGACTCTTCGCTAGCGAAATGGAAAGTACGATTGCATTCTGAAGATCGATTTGGCGTAATGTCAAGAAAATGAAAAGATGTCTCATGAGTAATCAAGACGTCGATATGGGTGCCCCGACAGGCTCATCGATCCCTTGACGGATCCTCTTCGGAACGACAATTGACTGAAGTTAGTAATTCACAGGTTGCAGGCGATCCGCACGTTGCCGCTCGACTCAGAAAAGAGATCGAGGGCGAGGTCTGGTTTGATGCCTTCTCCCGTGGCCGTTATGCCACCGATGCATCTGCTTACCAGATCGAGCCCATTGGCGTCGCGGTACCGCGCACGTGGCAGGATGTGATCTCGGCGATCCAGATCGCCGCCGAAGAGAAGATCGCGGTACTACCCCGCGGGGCGGGAACATCGCAATGCGGCCAGACGGTTGGCCAGGCGCTGGTGATCGACAACAGCGCGTATCTCAATAATGTTGTTGCACTGGATCCCGTGACCCAGAGTGTGTCGGTCGAGCCCGGCATCGTGCTGGATCAGCTGAATCGGCAGCTTGCTGAGCATGGCCTGATGTTTCCCGTGGATGTTTCAACCGCAAGTCAAGCCACCATTGGCGGCATGACCGGAAACAACAGTTGTGGTGCCCGTTCGATCCGTTACGGCACCATGCGGGATAACGTTCAGGAGATCGCAGGAATTCTGGCAAGCGGGCAACGCCGCCGCTTCGGCCCGTTGCCCAAAAGCGACTCCCAGGATGGCCTGTCCGAGGGGTTGCTCGCGCTCGGGGCTTCTGAGGCACAGGAGATTGCACGGCGCTTTCCAAAGGTGCAAAGGCGCGTTGGCGGCTACAACATCGATGCCCTGACGCCGTCCTCCAACACAGAGGGTGTAAATCTCGCTCACCTTCTTGTGGGATCAGAAGGCACCCTTGCGTTTTCACAAGAGATCCAGCTGCGGCTGGCGCCCATCCCGAGGCACAAGGTATTGGGTGTGTGTCATTTCCCAAGTTTTTATGCGGCGATGGAGGCATCACAGCAGCTGGTGACGCTAAACCCGAGTGCGGTGGAGCTCGTCGATCGAACCATGATCGATCTGTCCCGTGAGAACCCGATGTTTCGGCCCGTCATTGACCGTTGCGTCAAAGGTCAGCCGCAGGCGCTGTTACTGGTTGAGTTCGCCGGTGAATCCGCCGGCGCGCAGTTGACCGCTCTTAGGCGACTTCACGAGCTGATGGGAGATCTGGGGTTTGCCGGTGCAGTGGTCGATGCTGTGGATTTGGAATTTCAGAAAGAGATCTGGGAGGTGCGAAAGGCCGGGCTCAACATCATGATGTCGATGAAAGGGGACGGCAAGCCGATTTCCTTTATCGAGGACTGTGCCGTGCGGCTTGAAGACCTGGCGGAATATACCCGCCGGCTGACGGAGCTTTTCGAAAGGCACGGTACATCCGGCACCTGGTATGCCCATGCGTCGGTCGGCTGCCTTCACGTCAGGCCGGTACTCAACCTCAAGCAGGAAGTCGATGTCAAGAAGATGCGGGCTATCGCGGAAGAAGCCTTTGCCATGGTGCGCGAATACAAGGGTTCACACTCTGGAGAGCATGGCGACGGACTCGTCCGTTCCGAATTTCATGAAGCAATGTTCGGCAAGCAAATGGTGGACACCTTCGCCAAGGTCAAGCGTTTGTTTGATCCGGACGGGATATTTAATCCGGGCAAGATCGTCAGCCCCTCCAGGATGGATGACAGGCGTCTTTTCCGGTTCAAGCCGGGCTATCGCACCCAGGACCTCGATACTGCTCTGGACTGGTCTGCATGGGGGGGTCTTCCGGGCGCTGTCGAGATGTGCAACAACAATGGCGCGTGCCGTAAATGGGACGCCAATGTGATGTGCCCGTCGTATCGGGTGACCCGGCAGGAAAAGCATCTCACCCGAGGTCGCGCCAACAGCCTGCGTCTTGCCTTGTCGGGTCAGTTGGGAGAAGAAGCCTTCACTTCCCGTGAGATGTTCGACTCCCTGCAGTTGTGCGTCAGTTGCAAGGGGTGTCGCCGCGAATGCCCCACGGGGGTGGATATGGCAAAAATGAAAATCGAGTTTTTGCATCACTATCATTCCCGCCACGGGGTTCCCGCGCGTGAACGGCTCATCGGTGGGCTTCCAAGATATGCGCCCTGGCTGAGCCGAGTGTCCGGGCTTGCAAACCTTCGAAATCGCAGCCGTCTGCTGAGTGACCTGGGTGAGCGCTTTTTTGGCCTCAGTGCCGAACGCCAACTGCCGCACTGGGCCGGCCAGCCCTTTACAGATAGCGCTCGCCCGCTGGGTGAAAACCGGCATGGCGAGTTGGTGCTCTTTGTCGATACCTTTAACCGGTATTTCAGTCCTGAGGTAGTATCTGCCGCGGTCAAGGTGCTGGCGACATCCGGGTACCGGGTACACCTGCCAAAAGCAGAAGGGGACGGTGCGCGGCCCCTTTGCTGTGGGCGGACCTATCTTGCTTCAGGCATGGTGCAAAGGGCGACCCAGGAAGCACAGCGGACACTTAACGCTATCAAGCCGTATCTCGACAAAGGGATACCCGTGGTGGGACTTGAGCCCTCCTGTCTTTTTACTTTCAAGGATGAGTTTCTGAACCTGTTGACCAGTGAAGATGCCAAACAGCTGGCGGGCCAGGCGCAGATGTTTGAGCAGTTCCTGTCGGGTGATGGACACAAGGGTTTCTCTGAACTCAAACTGCAATCAGCGCCCGGACAGAAGGCTTTTGTGCACGGTCACTGCCATCAAAAAGCCTTCAATGCGCACGGCGCCGTACATCAGATACTGGAACAGGTGTCCGGATTATCGGTGCAGGCCATTCCTTCGGGTTGCTGCGGCATGGCCGGTGCCTTCGGCTATCAGCGTGAGACCTATGATGTCTCTGTCGACATGGCCGAGCTCGGTCTGTTGCCGGCGGTTCGTAAAACTGAAAGCAATGACTGGATCGTGGCGGATGGATTCAGCTGTCGACACCAGATTAAAGACCTCAGTCATCGTGATGCCAGACATGTGGCGCAGGTCCTGGCCGGGATGCTGGGGTGATAGCCCTGAGTTAGTGAAACAGGAAATTGGGCGAACTTGATCTTCTTGTTGTCGCTTGGTGCGCCTTTGCGCTTTTCTGTGGAGGCTTGATCAAGGGTACGCTGGGCGTGGGCACGCCGCTTCTGACGGTCCCGTTAATGGCGCTGGTCCTGCCGGTGCAGATGGCTGTCATTCTGATGGCGGTACCGGTCGTTGTTGCCAACGTCTGGCAGGTTGTTAGGGCAAGACGGTCGCATACCGTGGTGTCACGGTTCTGGCCTTCCTTCGTTGCAATTCTGATAGGCACCTACGCCGGAGTCGCAATTCTGGCGACCATCGAAGAACGTGCACTGTTGCTCATTGTCGGCGCGGTGGTGATTGCCTCAGCGGTTCTTCAGGGTTCGTCCTACCGGTTGAACCTGAAACCCGCATTGGAAAGACCCGCCGGAGTGGTATTCGGGCTGGCAAGCGGCATTATCGGTGGGCTGTCGTCCATGTTTGGACCTATGCTGATCATCTACTTGGTCTCAATTCCGGGCCTGGACAAGGAGCGTTTTGTCGCAACAATCAGTTTTCTATACATCGCTTGCGTCGTTCCATGGGCCCTAATGCTGCTGTGGTTCGGTATCCTGGACCAGCGGCTCGTTGTGCTGTCAGCGTTGGCGACGGTTCCGGTGGTGGCTGGGCTCATGGTCGGCGAAGTGCTTCGAAAACAGGTCAGCGACGAGCGCTTCCAGAAATTGGTGCTGGTTGTACTGCTGTTTTCGGGGGGCACCATGCTTTGGCGGGCATTGGTATAAGACTGGTGTTCAAGGCGCTGGGATACTATATTGGGGTTCACGACCCCTAGTTTTGTGTAAATCCAATCAGGAGGAAGTAATTGATCATGAACACAAAGAAATTGCTGATTTCGGTCGGCTCTGTTGTTGCAGCAATAACCCTTTCGGCCGGTACGGCATTTGCGGGATGCGCGACGGATGGAATGCCAGGATCTATGGATCGTCCGGGCGGATTCCCGG
>CAYSMI010000040.1:0-4139 GCA_964432165.1 uncultured Acidiferrobacter sp. | reverse complement strand
GGATGCGCGACGGATGGAATGCCAGGATCTATGGATCGTCCGGGCGGATTCCCGGAGCGTGCATTGGGCATGGTGGTCCCCTATGGCCCTGCCGGTGGATCGGGCCAGATTGCCCAGGCGATGGCGCAAGCCGTGACCGAATTGACCGGTGTGGCCATCAACCGTGATCACAAGCCAGGCGGTTCGGGTACGGTCGGTATGACTGCGTACCTCGCAACGCCGGCCAATGGCTATACCGTGCTTGAGCACATCGATGATGCCTCCAGTGCCCATGCGCTTGACTCAGGCCGTCCCAACCCGGCCGAAGATCTGATTCCCCTGGTGATCTCGCAGATCACCTTCTCGCAGATTTATATCCGGGCCAACGAAGATCGCTATACGGATTGGGATTCCTTCGTGGCATGGGTGAAGGCGCAGGACGGTAAGGCGACGATCGCGAACGTGTCGAAAGAAGGCTCCATGGAGCGTATCAACATGAAGTACCTGACCGATTCGACCGGGATGACAATCCAGCAGATCTCCTTCGACAAAGGCGCTCCCCGTTACGGTGCGCTGGCTGGTGGCCAGGTAGATGCCCTCTTTGAGCAGCCCGGAGACGTACGCAAATTCCTCGATGCAGGAACCTTCAAGCCGATTCTGACGCTGCTCGCCAGCAGTCCGAGCGCCTTTGCTGACGTACCGAGTCTTTCAGACGCCGGCTTTGACTTCGAGCCGCTGCTTCGTTTCCGTGGCTTTTATGTCCATAAAGATGCACCGGCGGACCGGGTTGCCTGGCTGCAATGGGCATTCCAGAAGGCCTATTGTCAAAAGAGCTATCAGGACTTCAACGAAAGCAAGTATATGAACCTGATCGAGAGCTTCCGTGATACCGACGGTGCCCGTGAGCTGATTACGGCGACGATCGCACAGTATCGCGACGTCTACAAACAACTGGGAATGGAAGTCAAGTAGACGCTTTCCAGTCCTAAGGCCTGTCACAGGGTCGGGGGCAGTCTTGCGCTGCTCCCGGCCGTGTGACATTTTTTTACAACCTTTCCGCGTAGCAGTCACTCATGGGAAAACTGCGTCTAGGCCACATTTGCGAAGCGGCCATCTGGCTGGCGCTAGCAGCCTTTCTTTACGTTGAATCCTTCGAGTTCGAGCGCGGTATCGAGATCTACAAGTTCGGCGCCACAGGCTGGCCGCGGGCGCTCATCCTGCTGGTCGTAGTGGCGGCGTTAGGGCAACTCGCCTATCAGTTTATCGCCGGAGACAAGTCGACGTCCGGCACCGTGGGGGCAGCATCCGACGATGGCGCGGAAGAGGCTGCACGCCAATCGGGCCATTCCCATTTCCGCTGGTACTTCTCGACGTTCTGTCTGCTGGTTCTGCCGTTTTTGTACATGCGCGCGCACGATCTCACTGGAATTTTCCTGACGCTGGACAAAGAGGGCGTGCACACGGTCAAGCTGGTGGCGGCTCCTTTGTTGCTGGCGGCTTATCTTTATCTGGCACGGGGCAATCACGTCGGGGCCATCCTTACCCTGCCGCTTTTTTTCGCTGCGCTTCTTGGGGATATGGGCTTCTATGCGATGGCGCCGCTCTTTATCGTGGGTGTGACGCTGCTCATGGGCGAGCGTCGTCCACAGTGGATTGCGCTTACTGTCGCAATTATTATGGGTGTGCTGTTGCTGACCTTTGTCAGTCTTTTGTATGTGGGCCTTCCTACCGGAAACATCAGCCCGTTCTACGACCTGAGTCACTGGCTGGTGACCTTGATCCAATAGTGCTGAGGATTTAATCCAAAATGGACCCATTTGGCAATTTCATCACCGGCACGGTAACCCTTTTCAGTGATCCGCTGGGGATCCTGATATTTTTCGGCGGCGTTGTCGGTGGGATGCTGTTTGGTGCGATTCCGGGCGTCAGCATGCTGACCCTGGCGGCGATCCTGCTGCCCTTTACAGCACACCTGTCTGCTGAGCACGGCATCATGCTGTTCTCGGTAATTTACTGCACCGGCGTGTACGGTGGGGCGATCACCGCTATCCTCTTTAACATTCCGGGCGCTCCTGAAAACGCGCCGACCGCATTTGATGGCTACCCCATGACCCGCAAGGGCGAGGCCGGTAAAGCAGTCGGAGCTGCGGTGATGTGTTCAGCGATCGGCGGCACGGTGTCGGCCATCATCATGATGGCGGCCACGGCACCGATTGCCAACTGGGCTATTTCCGCCTTTGGCCCGCCCGAGATTTTTGCGCTGGTATTCTTTGGCCTCGCGGTTGCGGCGACCGTGGGCGCCAAAACACTCTGGAAGGGCTGGTTGTCCATCCTGCTTGGGCTGATGATAGCGGTGGTGGGGATGGACCCCGTAGGTGGTATCGAGCGATACGACTTCAACATGCCGTACCTGCTTGCCGGAATTCACTTCATACCCACGATCCTGGGATTTTTTGCGGTGTCCGAGATCTTTGTCCAGGCGGAAAAAAAGGCCACAGGGGTCTATGAGGCGCCCAAACTCAGCGTCAACTTCCCGACGCTCACAGAATTGATTGCACACAAGTTCGCCGTTGTCCGTTCTATCGTCATTGGCTTCTTCTGCGGCATTCTGCCCGGCATCGGTGCCACCCTGGCGGCATTTATGGGCTACAACGAGGCGGTCAGGTGGTCGAAAAACCCCAGCGAGTTTGGCACTGGCAAGCTCGAGGGCGTGATCTCATCAGAGACGGCCAATAACGCTGCCACGGGCGCGGCCATGATTCCGCTGCTGGCGCTGGGACTTCCCGGGGGTGCACTGACTGCGATGATGGTAGGCGTCTTCCAGATGCATGACATGGAGCCCGGCCCGCTGGTATTTTTGAACAGTCCCGAATTGGTCTGGGTGGTGTTCGCCGCCATGTTCTTTGCCAATCTCTCGATTCTGCTGGTGGGCTTTCTCGAAACGAAGACGATCATCAATCTTCTGCGGATTCCGTTTCAGTTTCTGGCGCCCTTGATTCTTCTGCTCGCGACTGTAGGGGCCTATGCGGTTCGGGGGCTTGTGATCGATGTGGTGGTGATGTTCATTGCCGGCGTTGCGGGCTTTTTCCTGCGGCGCTCCGGATATTCCGTAGCCGGCATCGTGCTGGGCTTGATCCTCGGCAAGATCGGTGAACAGACCTTTGCGCAGGCGATGCAGATGCTTCATTTTGAGTGGTCCGGCTTCTTTAACCGACCTATCGCAGCGATGCTCATCGTGGCGGCCCTGCTGACCTTAGCAGGCAGTGTCTACAGTGCGTTTTTCAAGAAAGGACGCCAGTAGATACCAGTTTGTAGTTGCCGCTTGCTCAGGCGCATCGTGTACATTATCGCTAAGCGTTTTTTCTGCTGTCCGGAGGAGATATGGAGACACCCTTAAGCCCGATGGAATTCGCCCGTCGCGCACGACGTCTCTATCGTGACCGAGAAGGGGTGGTTGATGGTGAGTTGAGATTTACCTTCGGCGAGTTCCTCGAGCGCTGTGACAGGTGGTCAACGGCACTTCAGTCGCTCGGTGTCGGTCAGGGCGACCGTGTTGCCTATATTGCGCCCAATACTCACGCCCATCTGGAAGCCTACTATGCGGTGCCGCAGATCGGTGCGGTGCTGGTGCCGGTCAATTTCCGGCTCAAACCGGAAGACTTTGCCTACATCATCAATCACTGTGGGGCCAAAGCCGTCTGTGTTCACCCTGATCATATCGCGGCAATTGACTCGATCAGGGATCAGATTCCGGCCGCCGAGGTGTTCGTCGCGCTTGAAGGCTCGGGTGATGGCTGGCTCGATTACGAGCAGACTCTGGCCTCCCATGGCCCGGAGTTTGTGCCGGTCCAGATCAACGAGTCGGATCTCATCACGATCAATTACACCAGCGGAACAACGGCGCGGCCCAAAGGGGTCATGATTACGCATCGGAATGCGTACATCAACATCATGGGCACCTTGGTGCAGCATCATCTGAGTCCGGCGGACCGCTACCTTTGGACCCTGCCGATGTTTCATGCAAACGGTTGGACATTTACCTGGATCAATACCGCCCGGGGAATGACCCACGTCTGTCTGCGAAAGGTCGAGCCGGCTGCGATCTACCAGTTGATCAAAGAGGAAGAAATCACGATGTTCTGCGCAGCGCCGACGGTGCT
>CAYSMI010000039.1:9660-12046 GCA_964432165.1 uncultured Acidiferrobacter sp. | reverse complement strand
CAGATTCTGCGCCTCGTCGAACGGTTTGATATCCAAAGCCTCGGATCCAGCGCCGAGGGAATGCATCTCATTCTGGAGGCATCGCGCCTGGCCTTCGCCGACCGTGCACGCTACATGGCAGACAGTGACTTTGTCCCGGTTCCCGTCGAGGGGCTACTCAATGCAGATTACCTGCGAGCGCGCAGCCAGTTAATTCAGCCCGAGGCTTCCATCGGCAAAGCAGTGCCGGGCCGTCCGCCCGGGATCACCATCGCACAGGCATCGATGCATCAGATCGAGCCCGCGGGCACCAGCCACTTCAGCATTGTCGACTCGCGGGGCAATATCGTCTCGATGACAACCACCATTGAATCCGGGTTCGGCAGCATGCTCATGACCCAGGGCTTTTTGCTCAACAATGAGATGACCGATTTTTCTTTCAGGGCAAGCAAAGATGGCCTGCCGGTTGCCAACCGGGTTGAGGGCGGCAAACGTCCCCGAAGTTCGATGGCGCCGACAATCGTCTTTGACTCAAGGGGCGCGCCTATCCTCGTAGCCGGATCTCCCGGGGGGAGCCGGATTATCTGCTACGTTGCACAGGCGCTCATTGGCGTGCTCGACTGGGAGTTGAATCCCCAGCAGGTAGTGTCGATGCCGCATTTTTGTAACCGCAATGGCGCAACAGATCTTGAGTCACACCATCATGCAGCAGCACTGAAGACAGCCTTGACGGATCTTGGGCATGAGGTGCGGATCCGGGATATGAACAGCGGTCTGCATATGATTCAGCTGCTGCCTTCCGGTGAGCTTCTGGGCGGCGCGGACCCGCGACGCGAGGGTCTGGCTCTGGGCGAGTAGTCCCTACGATTCGAGAGACTCCAGCACGCGGTGGTGGTAGTCCTCTTTATCAAACCGGCTCATCTCCTGAAGGCCCGTCGGGCTGGTGATGTTGACTTCTATCAGCATACCGCCGATCACATCGATTCCGGCGAAGCGTACCCCGTGATGGACAAGATCGCGCTGCATCGCCTCGCAGATTTGACGGTCACGCTCATCCAGCTCGGCCGGCTGGGCACTGCCGCCCTGGTCAAGGTTGTTCAATTCAACGCCCTCAGCATGCACCCGCAGAATTGCACCCAGTGGCTTGCCGTCGAGCAGCAGAATGCGTTTGTCGCCATCGTGTGCCTCGGGAAGATACTGCTGGGCAACCACCCAGTGCCGCCCCTCGTGGGTAGCGCTATGCAGTTTCTCCGATAATGCCGGTTCACCGGCATCCAGAAAGATGATGCCCTTGCCTCCGTGGCCGTCCACAGGCTTCACGGTGATCCGCTCCTGTTCTTTCAGGAACTGACCGATCTCCTGCACGCTTCTTGAGACGAGTGTCGTAGGTGTGAAGGCCGGGTAACGCAGTGCAGCCAGTTTCTCGTTCCAGTTACGGACCGTCACGGGCCGGTTGATGACCTGGACACCCTCAGGCAGACAGTCCAGTAGCAGGGTGACATAGAAGTACCTTCGATCAAACGGCGGGTCCTGCCGTATCCAGACCGTGTCCATCGTTGCGAGCGCCAGCGATGTCTGCGGCTCACTGACGAAGGGGTGCTGATGATCCTTCGAGACCTTGACTTTTACGGCACTGGCATAGACCTCGTTATGACGCAAGGACAGCGTCGCGGGATCAATGTAAAACGTCTCGTGTCCGCGCTCGCAGGCAGCGAGCATTAGAAAATAGGTAGTGTCTTTGTGTGGCTTGACCCTTTCCAAAGGGTCCATGATAAAGGCATGCCTCATGCCTGCAGGATAGCATTTCTGTCAAGCGTTCATGTTAGGTCCGACGCCTTCGTCCACCGCGTGTACGTTTTTTCTCCACCGGCGCCGCATGCGAGTGCAGACACGCGTCACGGGTCCCTGCTGTGACTGGGCCGAGCGCCGCCACGACCGCGTCGATATCCGGCGTCTGTCGAATGGTGTGATCGAGTAATGCTTGACGCATACCGGCAAGATGTGCCGGTGTCGTGCCACAGCAGCCCCCTATAATCCGCGCGCCGCAATCACGCGCGAGACGGGCGTACTCGGCCATCAGTTCTGGGGTACCGCTGTACTGAATCTCGCCGTCGATAAATTGCGGGATACCACAGTTGGCCTTGGCAACCAGGATATCAACTTCATCCGAATGAGACCGCATCGCCAGCAGCGTGCCCACCAGGTCGGCAGCACCTACACCACAGTTGGCACCATAGGCTGCCAGTCGGGGCACGGTTTCGCGGTAGATATCCACAAGCCGTGCAGGCGGAACACCCATCATCGTGCTGCCGTTGGTGTCAAAGGTCATGGTTGCGACAACCGGTAAACCGCATCCGGCAGCACCTGCCCCGGCCGCCTGCAGTTCTTCTTTTGATGACATCGTCTC
>CAYSMI010000039.1:0-9560 GCA_964432165.1 uncultured Acidiferrobacter sp. | reverse complement strand
CGACCGCTACAGGACGTCCCGCTGCCTCGGCCGCGACACGGGCAATCCGGGCCGCAGCTGCGTTCAGTTCCGGAACCCGATGCTCGGACTGATGAAGCTTGAGGCGGTAGGCCGAACCGCCAAAACTGTTGGTCAGAAGAATGTCGGCCCCGGCATCAATGAACTGCTGATGCAAAAGCGTGACACGGTCGGGGTGATCGGTATTCCAGAGTTCAGGCGCATCGCCGGACTGAAGCCCTAAGACGAAATAGTTGGTTCCCGTAGCGCCATCTGCGAGCAGCCATTCACGCTCGAGGAGCAGTTGTTCAAACCGGTTTGTCGTCATACTGTTTCCTCAGATAAAGCGGGCCAGGGCGGGTCGGTTCACAGTGGAAACATCAACAAAAAACCCGCGCCGGCGGTTGCTAGAGCGGGTTCATCGACGAGCACTCGCTTTAGCAAACTTGTAAAGCGCCTGCAAGCTGATTATCAAATCGGCGCTGGGGCAGTTTAGCAGAAACCCCACCAAATGTGGGCATCGGCCCAACGCGGGCGCCCTGCCTAAGCACTGCGTTTTCCCTAGAAAATACTGGCTAGTGGATCCTCTGGATCGACACCCGGCATAAAGGGTTTTCGCCGGTCACGGTCGGTCAGCTGGTAGACGGCCCCGAGCCAGTTATTAAAGACAATCTTACCGGTATCCCCCCAGGTGTTATCCACTGGGACATCTTTCTCCGGGAATACTCTGGCGTTTATGCCCTGCTGGCGGGCGAGCTCAGCCTCCCTGCGATAGGAATCCAGCACGGGATAAGCATCCTCGGTGAAGTAATTATCGGGAAACAGCGGATACGCATCGAGTTCTCCGGCGAGAAACCGGTTCACTTCCCGCTTGTATTCTTTGAGCAGGCTGAAACTGTCGTATTCAGGATGGCCCTGGAAAAATACAAGCCTCATTCCATCCGCACTCGTCGCCAGATGCACCCCGGCGTCGGGGCTTTCAATAAGCACAAGCTGATCAACCCCGGTCATTGCTCTGGCGCTGATGTCATTCCAGCGTGAATGGGGTACATCAAACCGGGTATTGATACCTCGGACCAGCGGGTGCTCCATCACAACCCGGTGTGCAAAGACCCCCCAGCGCTTGGCCGGGAGCGGCTGACGCTCGATTCGGTGAAAATGCAAAAAGGCTGCATGGGTCGCAAGGCAAGCGCACAGGGTCGATGTAACATGCTCAACAGCCCAGTCGAGCACTTCGCACATGGGATTCCAGAACTCTTCATCCGAGATCTGATCGCAGACCGGGTTGGCCCCGGTCACGATCAGCGCGTCCAACCCCGCTTCCTGCAGTTGGGCAAAGTCAAAATAGTATTTTTCGATGTGTGCCCTCGCCTCCGGACCTCTGGAAACCTCAGGAGGAGAGAAAGGATAAACATGAAACTGCGCTATCCGGTTACAGCCGCCGAGCAGTCGCAGAAACTGGCGCTCGGTGGGCTCCAGGGCTGCATCCGGCATATTGTTCATGAGGCCAATATGCATCTCACGAATATCCTGGGCCCCCGCACGCTCGAGCGACAGCAGATCACCCCCTTCCCGGCGAAAACGCTCAAAACTCGGCAGACCGGTATTGGCGACGATTGGCATGGCTACCCCAGAGCCTCGCAGATCAGTTCAAGGAACTCCGTCTCGCCGTGAATATCATCGATCCGTTCGGCATCGAGCACTACACCGTAACGGTCGGCAATCTCCTGATATCTTGGGAGCCGATGTTCCACGAGCCTAGGGAACATCCAGCGGAAGTAATCATCCGGCACAATCTCCTGTGGCCCCGACAGGCCCTGCTCCGCGAGATACTGCGGCAGCACCTGATCAAGGAACTGATCCTGGTAATACATCGGCTTGGGCTCGAGCAAAGACCGTTCGATGATCTGGTTGAGCATGGCATCAGAAGGTTTGAGATACAGGATCAGGGTATCCTCCGCAAGCTGCTCTATGACACCGGGCTCATCCAGTTCGCACAGGCTGCCGCCCGCATCGTTAATGAAGTGCGGATATCCGTAGGTGTCATGCGCCTTGGCAATGAAACCTCTCACGTCCAGCATGGCCCTGATCTCGGCTTCCCGATGAAGCCCCTGGCGACGCTTGAACTCTTCCACTGAAAGCCCGCCCAGCTCAGGATTTCCAATCATCCCGAGGAAACTGGCGATGGGTTTGAGATTGTGGATCGAAATATTGTGGCAAAGGTAAATCGAATCGGAGCGCAGCAGTTCCGCCAGAAACGGCATCTGCATCGCTTCACGCTTGACATTGTCCAATATGGACTCATCCAGATAGCGTGTGCCGATCCTGTAGTCGCCAGAATAGTGAAACCAGGTCTGCCGGGGCAGTCTGGATGCGAGCGTGGTCTTGCCCGAGCCGGACATGCCCAGCAGGGTGATTGCCTTGCGCGGCGACTTCCAGAAGCCGGCACCTGTTAAATTCTCTCGGTACATGGGTAATAGACCGTTAACGTGTTCAGGCAAGCGTCGAAAGCGCTGATCGTACTGGCTCGGGCATGGGCTGGGGCCTGCGCTCAAGGCGATCTACAAACACATGGGTGAACCCGCCGACAGCTGCCACAGCCTCGTCGCCCTTCGCAAACATGCCGACCTCATAGCTGACACTACTGTTGCCCAGATGCGTCACCCGCAGACCGCAGTCCACCACTCCGGGGTATGACAGCGACTGGAAAAACCGGCATTGCGACTGCACGACCAGACCAATCGCCTCACTTTCCTGGATGTCCAGCAGCTGGCGCTCGATGAGAAACTGATTCACCACACTATCGATATAGGTGAAGTACACGGCATTGTTGATATGACCATAGGCATCGTTATCGACCCACCGGGTACTGACCTGCTGCCAGTACCGGTAATCACTGCGCGATACATCCGAAGGCTCGGCATCTTCTGGGTTGCTCAACTTCCGATCCTGACAACAGTGCGTCCAGTAACAGAACCTGTCAGGTAATCATCAAAAGCGCCGGGCAGGTCATCAAAATCAATGGTTCTCGGCGCAATCAGGTCCAGATGTGCAGGACGCAGGTCATCTGCCAGGCGCTGCCAGGCCCGATTGCGAAGCGCCTCGGGCATTTCGATCGAGTTGATGCCCAGCAAAGAAACTCCGCGCAGGATAAAGGGCATGACGGTGCTTTCCAGTTTGATTCCGCCGGCCATACCGATGGATGCGATGTTGCCCCACGGCCTTACCGTACGGGTCAGCCAGCCCAGAGTGTCACCACCCACATTATCAACGGCGCCACCCCACAAGGTTTTCTCCAGAGGCCGCGTGCCCATTTCCAACTCATGACGGTCAACAAACTCGGTGGCCCCAAGTTGTCTCAGGTAATCGTGCTGATCCGACTTGCCAGTCAGCGCAACCACCTCAAAGCCTTTTGCCGCCAACATGTCAACAGCAATACTGCCGACGCCGCCGGTAGCACCGGTCACAATCACCGGACCGTGATCGGGGCTCTGGCCGTTTTCCTCAAACCGGATCATGGCAATGGCGGCAGTAAAGCCCGCGGTACCGATTGCCATTACCTCCCGCAGTTCAAGATTCTCAGGAACCGGCACCACGCACTCGGCCGGGACCCGGGATACCTCGGAATAACCGCCGTCGCGGGTTTCAGAAAGGCCGCAACCGCACACCAGAACGCGATCGCCGGCTTTAAAGCGCTCATCCTCGCTGCTTTCCACTGTTCCGGAGAAGTCAATGCCGCCATTGAGATCGGGGACCCTCAATATCTTGCCCTTGCCGGTCGCAGCCAGTGCATCCTTGAAGTTGATTCCGGAGTAGGCAACACGGACAACAACATCGCCCTCGGTGAGATCACCGACCTCCATCTGTTCAAACCCCGTGCTGACACCCTTTTCCTGTTGGTGTATTCTGAAAGCCCTGAAAGACATCGTCTGAAATCTCCGTTTGGTCGACGCCACCGCTATCTGCCGATGACCCCTGAACAGCGAAGGCGCGATTTTAACGCGTAGACCGCAGTCGCGGACAGACAGTTGCCGTTTCGAACCGATTCCTCTCGCCCGCTGTTAACCCAATCGCAAACCATCCACCAGGTCAAAACCATGCAAGAAGACACCCTGTTCAGCAAGATCGTGAAAGGTGAACTGCCCGCGGATATCGTGTTCCAGGATGAGCAGGTAACCGCCTTTCGGGATATCCAGCCACAAGCGCCGACCCATATACTGATTGTGCCCAACAAGATTATTCCAACGGTCAACGATGTGACGGAGGAAGACGAAGCCACGCTTGGGCATATGTTTATAGTGGCGCGCGACCTCGCCGAGTCGGAAGGTGTCAATGCCGACGGCTACCGGCTACTGGTGAACTGTGGCCGCCATGCCAATCAGGAGGTCTTTCACCTGCATATGCACCTGCTTGGCGGCCGCCCGCTGGGCCGGATGGTTCAACCTGAATCTTAGGCCGGTCAGGAGGTACGCCTGCGGGCAATTTCCCGCTCGCGCAATTCAATGCGGCGTACTTTGCCGGTGGTGGTCATCGGCAGTTCGCTGACAAATTCGATCTCACGGGGATACTCATAGGCAGCCAGGTCCCCGCGAACCATATCCTGAATGCTCTGACGAAGGACATCCGAGGGTGCCTCACCGGATGCAAGCACAATAAAGGCTTTGACGATCTCCCCGCGCAGGTCATCGGGAGCCCCGATAGCCGCCGCCTGGACCACGGCCGGGTGCTTGAGCATGCAATCCTCAATCTCACCCGGACCAATGCGGTGGCCGGCACTCGAAATGACGTCGTCTTTTCTGCCTACAAACCACAGATAGCCATCACTGTCACGATAGCCCACATCACCGGTTGACCACCAGGGTCCGATGAACTTGTCCCGGGTCGCCTGATCACGCCCCCAGTAGCCCAGAAACATCACCGGGTCGTCCCGAAGTGCACACAACTCACCGGTCTCACCGTCTGCAAGCACGTTGCCTTCCTCATCCACGGGTTCAACGCGATGCCCGGGGTAGGATTTGCCCATGGAGCCAGGCTTGACCGGCATGATCGTTGAGCAGTTGCCGACAATATAGTTGAACTCCGTCTGGCCCCACATTTCATTGATCTGAATGCCCAGCGCCGCTTCGGCCCATTCATAAATCTGGGCGCCGAGCGACTCTCCGGCAGACATCACGCTGCGAAGCCGAACGCCGCGCTCACGGATATCCCCGACCTGACGCAACATCTTCAGCGCGGTTGGCGGAATAAAGGCATTGCGGACACGGTACCGGGCCATCAGATCGCAGACCTTTTCAGGATCAAACCGTCCGCCGTCGTAGCCGAGTACCGGACATCCGTAGAACCAGGCCGGGATCAGGCCGTCGAGCAACCCGCCGGTCCATGCCCAGTCGGCCGGCGTCCACATGAGATCATCCTGGCGGGGAAAGAAATTCTGCGACATCTCAAAACCCGTCAGGTTGCCCAGCAGACAGCGATGGGCCAGCACGGCACCCTTGGGTGGGCCGGTCGTCCCCGAGGTATAGATCACGATCGCCGGATCGTCCGCCAGCGTACTGACTGTCTCAAAGCTCTCTGCCGCGCGGTCAAGCAACGGCCAGAAGCCGCTCTTTGCATCATCACAGTCGATGATCGTATCAAGTTCAGGCAGTTCATCACGCAACGACTGAATCTTCTCCAGCCCCTCGGTGGCGCCAATCACGACCTTTGCGCCGCTATCCTCCAGTCGATAACGCAGCGCGTCTGTGCCGAAAAGCACCGACAGCGGCAACGAGATCGCGCCGATCTTCCATGCTGCCAGGTGGCAAAGTCCTGTCTCAACCCGCTGGGGCAACAGGATTGCGATACGGTCTCCCGGGGAAACGCCCATCGACATAAAGACGTTTGCCAGTTGGTTCGACAGGCGGTACAGATCCGCAAAGGTGTGCTGCCCGGTCTTTCCTGATGCTGTCTCACAAAAGAGCGCAGGCCTGTCGGATACATCACGATGACGGTCACAAACAGCGGCAGCGATGTTGAAAGACTTCGGTATCCGCCAGCTGAAGGCTTGGCAGATACTGTCGAAACTCGATGCGGTCGGATCAATCAGTGTCTTCAGAGCGCCTATCCTTTTTATCCTCTCGTCAAGGTACGCCGGCTCAGATGGTTCCCGGAGCCGAAGACCATTCTAGTGCGCCTACAGGCTCCACAACAGATGTTGTCAGGGGGCCAAAAAGACTTCGCAGCGGACCTCCTCATGATCCAGGACATGCCGCACCGGGTAATCCTCTCTTGAGCCCTGCTGTATCACCTGATCAAACAGCGCCTGCTTGTTTTCGCCAAAGACCGGCAGAATGATGCGCTGCGAATCCCGTAACACTGTCGGACTGAGGCTGATCCTCTCGTGCGGCGGCAGCGGGGAGGTGGTCGCGACCACCCTCCTGCGGGCTTCTGCATTTGCAACGCCTCCTGGAAAGAGCGATGCAATATGACCGTCGTCTCCCATGCTGATCAGGAGCGCATCAATGGGAAGCTTAAGCTGATCTAGACGCTGCTCCACTGCATCCAGCGCATCGATCGCGCGGTCATGACTGGTTTTCAGCCCGACCATCGTCGCAGCCGACGCCCGGTCCTGCAACAGGCTGTCGCGGACCAATTTTTCGTTGCTCTCAGGGCTTTGTATCGGGACCCAGCGCTCATCAACCAGCAAGACATCGACCGACGCCCAGGAAAGCGGGCAGGCGGCCAGCAGCGGAAACAATTCGCCGGCTGATCTGCCGCCACACACGCCGAAGGTCATCCGGTTTTGTTTCTGTGCTGATGGCGCAAGCGCCTTCGCCAGTGTCTTCGCGACGGCGTCCAACGCCTGTGAGCGCGTCGGATACCTATGAACTGAGTACCCGGGCATATCGGCTCTCAGCGCATGCGCTTTGGCCTGACGATGGCGAAAAGACTGGCCAGGGCAAAGAGGACTGAGGCCGCGACGACAATGCTCGGGCCCGTTGGCGTATCCCACTGAAAGGAGGCAGACAGCCCCGCGACCACAGCCACGACACCGGCAGCCACTGCAGCACCCGCCATCCATTCGGGTGTGCGTGAGATCGGTCTCGCAGCAGCGGCGGGAATGATCAGCATGGCGGTAATCAGCAGCGCACCTACAATCTTGATCGCAATTGCGACGAGAATCGCCAACATCACCGTCAGGATCATATTCTCTCGGCGGGTATCGATTCCCCGGGCCGCCGCAAGATCGGCATTCAGTGTCAGCAGCAGCAGGCGCCCCCACCGCAGCCGCAGCACAATCAAAATGGACAGCGAGCCCGCGCAGATGATCAGAAGATCGATGTAACCCACAGCCAGAATGTCACCAAAAAGATACGCGGTCAGATCAACCCGCACACCGGGGATGAAGGTCACCGCTACTAGTCCCAGCGCCAGAGCCCCGTGCGCGGCTACCCCGAGCATTGTGTCAACAGTAAACATCCGTCCTGAAAAAGACAGGATCATAAAGGCCATGGCCAGTGCTGCGAGAAGCACTCCGACGAAAATCGAAATGGAGAACCCCAGAGACAGCGCGACACCGAGGATTGCCGCATGCGCAGTAGCATCCCCAAAGTAGGCCATCCGCCGCCAAACCACAAAGCATCCGAGCGGACCCGCGGCGAGGGCAAGCGCTATACCTGCCAGAGCTGCGCGCCACAGAAAATCATCCAGTATCACTGTCGCTATCCTTGGAATGGTCGTGCCGGTGATCGTGCTCATGCCGGTACAACGCCAGCGCACCCTCGGTGCCGAATCCAAACAGCGCCTGATACTCTGGGGCTGCCGAAACGAGTGTCGGTGTACCCTGGCAACATACGTGCCCGTTAAGGCAGATCACATGATCAGAAGAGCGCATGACAACGTGCAGATCGTGACTCACCATCAGCACCGCGCAATCGAGATCTTCGCGAACGTCCTCGATAAGGCCATAAAAAGAAGCCACTGCCGGCTGATCAAGGCCCTGTGTCGGTTCATCCAGCACCAGCAGGTCGGGCCGGACCAGCAGTGCCTGGGCAAGTAATGCGCGCTGGAATTCTCCTCCGGAAAGAGATGTCATCTGCTGCTCCAAGAGTGCCGAAATCCCCACACGTTCAGCGATCTGCAGGCGGCTTTCTTTCGCGGTGCTTCCCGACAGGCCCAGCCAGCGGGCGACCGTTAACGGCATGGCCTGGTCAATGGCGAGTCTCTGTGGCACGTAACCGATTTTCAAACCGGCCTCACGGACAACAACGCCTTCTGACGGCGGTTGCGCACCGATCAATACCTTCAGCAGCGTGGTTTTACCGGAGCCGTTGGGCCCCACCACGGTTACGATCTCTCGCCTTCGAACAGACAGATCGACATCACGCAGAATCCGCCGGGATCCCACGGATACCCCCACCCCCTGGGTCCGAATGAGACTCATAGAGGCCCCCGCTCGCGGCATTGGGCACACAATCCCTGCGCTTCAACAACGGTGTGTTGAATATCAAAACCGATCTTGCGGGCGGTGCGGTCAAGCGTAGTACTTTGGGTTCTTGCCGAAGTTTCTGCGACCTGTTGGCAATCATTGCAGATCATGAAGACAGGAGAATGCCCGTCATGGGGCTGATTGCACGCAACAAAGGCGTTGATCTTCTCGATACGGTGGGCAAATCCGTTTTCGACCAGAAAATCCAGTGCCCGGTACGCGACCGGCGGCTGTGCACGAAACCCCAAGGCGGCCAATTCCGACAGGATCGCATAGGCCCCCAACGGCGCATGGGACGTCAACAACAGCTCGAGCACTTTCTTGCGCACCGGCGTCAGCCGCAATCCCCGCTCGTTGCACAGATCGTGTGCTGCGCTCATCAGCGAGCGTGCGCACTCAGCGTGATCGTGCTGGCGAAACGCCTGTGCCGGCCAATCGGAATCTGCTTTCCTGGAACTCATATCAGATCAAGCTCTGTTATTGCGCCACGCATTGTGCAATCCCGAGCGCGATATTTTCAAGCAAATCAGGATAGAGCGAGGGGCCAAGTTTGAGATCCAACCCCACAGGATCCACGACCCCGACACGCAGTTTGTGCCCACCAAAAACGTTATCAATAAGATCTGACGAAAACTGTGGCTCAGAAAGGACGCAGGCTATCCCTTTTTCCTCAACCAGTTCCTTTAACGTCCGCAATCTTCTGGAACTTGGGCTGGCGGCATCGCTCACTGCAATCGATCCTGTCGCGGCTATACCAAAGCGCTTCTCGAAATACTGCAGGGCGTCGTGATAAACGAGAAAACCCTGATTGTGGGCCAGCGAGAGGTGATCTTCAATGTAATGCATCGCGTGGACGATACGCTTTTTTCCGGATTGCGCATTCACGGAGTAACGGTCGGCATTCTGGATATCGATGCGTCCAAGTTCAGACGCGATCGCATCCAGCCAGAGCTGTGCGTTAACAGGATCGAGCCACATATGGGAATCAAAACCATTATGATCATGGCCTTCATGATTGTCAGCGGCTTGATGCCTGTGTTTGTCAAACACCGGCCCCTCCCGGTAGGAAAGTAGGACAGCGTCGTCAACCTTAGAC
>CAYSMI010000038.1:0-12290 GCA_964432165.1 uncultured Acidiferrobacter sp. | reverse complement strand
CATGGTCATAGGACGGTGCGACTTCCACGATATCCATACCCACAATATCCACGCCTTTCAGACCGCGAAGAATCTGCAGCACCGCATTACTCGACAGCCCTCCGGCTACTGGTGTGCCGGTACCGGGCGCAAATGCCGGGTCGAGACAATCGATGTCGAAGGTCAGATAAGCCTTGCGGCCTGCTACACGTTCGCGGATCTTTTCACTGACCGCAGCACAGCCACGGGTGTGGACCTCATCGGCGTCCAGAACCAGGAACTCATGATCGGAGGAGTCATACTCGGTTCGGATCCCAATCTGAGCTGAAACCGCAGGATCAATCAGGCCCTCCCGGGGTGCCCGATAGAACATCGTGCCATGATCAAAATCTCCACCGTTCTGGTAGGTATCGGTATGCGCATCAAAATGAATGAGCGCGAGTTCTCCATGCACTGCATGATGTGCCCTCAGCAGCGGCAGGGTGATGAAGTGATCGCCACCAAAACTCATGAGCGCCTTGCCTGAACGGACAATATCCAGCGCCCGATCGTGCAAAGCCTGAGAGAACCCGGCACTGTCGCCCGGCGGATAAATGAGGTCCCCGCAGTCGACCAGCTTGAGGTGATCAGCCAGCGCGTAGCGCCAGGGCCAGCGGGTTTCCTCCCAGCGCAGGTTAGCGGAGGCTTGCCGGATCGCTGTCGGCCCGCTGCGGGTCCCGGCGCGACCCGTGGTGCCGAGATCATATGGCACACCCAGCACCACAACATCAGCCTCACCTCCTGTGGGCTCCGAACTCAGCGGCGCCCCGAGAAAACCAAACAGGTTGGCATACAAAGATACATCATCCTGAATATCGATATCGCTCACGGTTATCGCTCGTATGGTTTTGTTCCGGGGGCAATCGCCAAACACCCGCGCAGCCCTGAATCAGCCGGATTCCGCTGCCTGCGAGGAAGCAGTTACCACTTATCCGACTTAATCAATCGGTCTTTGATCGTCGATCACTTTACCATCATTGGGTAACTGACCGGTCTCAACCAGCTCCACCTCGCCGCGCAGTTTACAGACCTCGCGGATACTCACCGCAATCGCCTCAGCAAGGTCATCGGCGTCTCCTGACCCTACCGTGATTTCACAGCACAGCTTCATGACGTCGGCATTATCGAGCCGGGTTATCTCAAGGCGTGCCCGGTGAATCTCGCCATGGCGCGCGACGACCGCCGCCACCTGGGAGGGATGCACAAACATGCCCCGGACTTTAGTCGTCTGGTCCGCTCTGCCCATCCACCCCCGGATTCTGGGGCTGGTACGTCCACAGGGACTGACGCCATCCATAACAGCGGAGAGATCACCCGTGGCAAACCGGATGAGTGGATACCCGGCTTTAAGCGGCGTGACCAGGACCTCGCCGACTTCGCCGGCAGCAACGGGATCCCCGGTTCCAGGGCGCACAATCTCTACGAGGATTTCTTCATCCAGAAGCAGTGCTTCTTCAGCCTGGGACTCATAGCCAATCAGGCCGACATCAGCAGTCGCGTAAGCCTGCAGCACATCGACGCCGTTTTGAGAGAGCTCTGCACGCAAAGACCCGGGCAGCGCCTCACCCGAGACAAGGCCGAGTTTGAGACTCGAAACATCCGCCTTCAGCTCACTGGCTTTGTCCAGGAGAATCTTGAGAAAAGACGGGGTTCCCACATAAAAGCGCGGGTGAAGATGCGCCATGGCCTGCACCTGCAGTTCGGTCTGACCAACGCCTGCTGGAAAGACCGTGCAGCCAAGAGCATGTGCACCGCTTTCGAGCATAAAACCCGCCGGCGTGAAGTGATAGGAAAATGTGTTGTAGACAAGATCTCCTTCACGACATCCGGCCGCATGCAGCGCCCGTGCCGTACGCCAGAAATCTTCTGTGTCTGCCTGGGGTTCAAAAATGCCACCCGGAGAAGCAAATACCCGGGGCATTGACCTGCCTTTGAGATCCGTATACCCGCCAAGCGGCGGGAGTTGGGCCTGGGCTTTGCCCATTTCGGACTTCCGGGTGACCGCCAATCCCGAAAGCGCGTTTCGATCGGTAATCTCTTCGGGGTCTACTTCGCGCAAAAGATCCGCGTATGCCGGAATGTTGGCCTTGGCGTAGCGCAATTGCGCACGAAACTGCTCGAACTGCTGTGCCTCGCGCACCTGCGGCTCACGGGTCTCAAGCTCATCAAAAAAATCGTTCATCTTTTTGCTTATGTCTGCCAAAGACAACGAGACCCAAGGTTAAGGGCCTTGAGGGGGTGATATTGATCCCGGGAAATTACGGATATGACGTCAACTGAGCCAGCGCTTTCGGCGCCGGTAGGCTTTGACGTTACGAAAACCTCTTCGGCCCTCGCCACTCATGCCAAGATAAAATTCTTTCACATCCTGGTTATCCAGTAGTGCTTTGGCGTCTCCATCCATGACCACTCGGCCATTTTCAAGAATGTATCCATAATGGCAATAGCGCAAAGCCATGTTGGTATTTTGTTCGGCCAACAGGAAAGTGACCTGCTCTTTTTGGTTGAGCTGCTCCATGATTTCGCAGATCTCTTCAACCAGAGTCGGCGCCAATCCCATCGAGGGTTCATCGAACAGTATCATTTTCGGTCGTGCCATCAGGGCACGTCCGAGCGCCGTCATCTGCTGCTCCCCGCCAGAGGTATAACCGGAAGTACTGTTCCGCCGTTCTTTAAGACGAGGAAAATAACTATAGACCAGTTCTAGATCATCGCGGATCGAAGACGCACCATCGGTCCGCGTGAACGCGCCCGTCAGAAGATTTTCTTCCACCGTCAAATGCTCGAAACAGCGACGACCCTCCATAACCTGAACCACACCGCGCTTTACCAACTGGTTGGCTGAGAGGCCATGAATGGATTCCCCGCGAAATTCAATAGTCCCTTTGGTGACAATGCCACGCTCCGCCATCAGTAAATTGGATATCGATTTGAGTGTGGTCGTCTTGCCCGCTCCGTTGGCCCCGAGGAGGGCGACAATGCCCCCCTCGGGAACCTCAAGAGATACTCCTTTTAAAACCAGGATGACATGGTCATAGACAACCTCAATGTTATTCACACTGAGAAGTGTCGCTGGATCTTCTTTCAAGGTCGCTTCCATGAAATCCTAGCTACGCTGAGTTGGGTTTTCAGCCGCAATCCGAACCCATTGACATGCCAGAACGCGGAGTGATGCCCTTTTCCTCTGCGTAGGCAGCGGCAGAGGCCTCGATCATCGGACGCGTAATATCGTCAAGTGGCTCAATCCAGTCGGAAATAAAGTTCCACTGCTTTCCATCCCACTGCTGGAATCGCGCTGATCCTCCACCCTCGTGATCGTCACAAGTGATCTTGAACGGGGGTACCACATTGGTCGCGCCCAGTTCAGCAATTCTTTCAGCAGTGAGGTCAAGGTTTTCCATCGCCCAGCGGAATTCTTCGCCACTGATTGGGCCCACACCGAATTTTGCCTGTGCGTTGCGAATCACTTCGGTGACAACGATTCCAGCAGCAACGCCACGCAGGTGGTACACGCTACCGACACGAGACGATGCAATATTGCCTTTCATAACGCCATAGACATACTCGAATATGTCCTGAATAACTGGAAAATCGGTACCGGTGCCGTGGAACGCTGCACTGATATACCCCTTGGCCGAGGCACCTGCAGGTATGGCATCTTCTTCAGCTCCGCACCACCAGACCCCAATAATGTGATCTGCCGGGAAACCCATCCGGGCAGCTTCACGCATGGGTACTGTGCAGGAGATACCCCAATTACGGTTGACCACGTAAGTTGGCTGGATCTTTCGGATCTGTAGCCAAAGCGACTTCTGGTCGATACCTGGCCACGGCACTGGAATATGTGTGACTTCAAATCCAAATTTCGAAGCCATTGCGTCCCAGACCGGAATGGTCTCGATTCCATAGGGGTGCTTCAGGTGCAGATTGACGATCTTCATGCCTTTTAGTTTGTCGAAGCCGCCTTCTTGTTGAGCGATAAATGCTAGTTTCGTCGTACTCTGGTTCCAGTAGTTCGTGATTGCCGGGAATCCCCAGGGAAACACCCGGCCATCGGTGGCGTCCGTACGGCCATAGCCAAGAAAGAGCAAGGTGATCTTGTCAGCTGCAGCCCGCTCCAGCAGCGCATAGGTGACGCCGGTTGATAACGGCTGAAAGACCGGTGCACCCTTCAGGCCCTTGCCCTTAAGACGCTCGTAGCACTCCACTCCACGCTCGGTGTTGTAGCCATAATCGCACTCTTCCCAGACCAACTTGATGCCATTGATGCCGCCATCACGATTGTTCAGGAGGGTCATGTAATCCTCGTACCCACCGGCAAAACCACTGCCGCCGGCTGCGAAGGGCCCGGTTTTATAAGTCAGCACCGGTATGAACTGCTCCTTAGTTGGATCTGATTCTTCAGCAGCCATACCCGGCGCAACAAACAACGCCGACAACGCCAAACCAGAAATGAATGGGATAACTAATCTCTTAACTTTCATATTTCGCCTCCTTAGGTTTTTCACATCCTCGCGTATCGTATCGCGAGATTCACTGCAACACTATCACGTTATCACGTTTCCAAACAGGCTATCACTAACAAGCCGAAATCGCCGCACCTAATGCGGGAACGGCCAGAGCCTGAGCTTCTCCTTCGCCGTCATCCACAGTCTCGCAAGACCATGGGGTTCGACAATCAAGAAGAAAATAATTAATCCGCCGAAAATCATATGTTCAATATTGCTCAGCATTGCCGACGGGATCTGCCCGGCAAATAGATGTGCGATTTCATTGAGAATGATCGGCAAGGCTACAATAAAAGTAGCCCCCAGGAAGCATCCCAGAATACTCCCCATTCCACCGATGATGATCATGAAAAGGACTTTGAGCGATACAAACAAGTCAAATGCCGTGAAATCGACGGATTTAACATAACAGAACGCGTATAGAGCGCCGGCGACTCCACCATAAAAAGAACTGACCGCAAAGGCAGATAACTTGGTATACAGGGGCCGAATTCCGATCACTTCGGCAGCAACATCCATGTCGCGGATCGCCATCCAGGCGCGTCCGATTTCACTGCGCACCAGATTCTTTGCAAAAAGAGTTCCAACCACGACGAACCCTAGAACCAGATAGTAATTATCCAGGGTAGTCGTTATCCGATAACCGAAGATACTCATCTTCGGCGTATCAATTACCATACTGGCAGCGCCCCCGACAAACCACGGAAAAGTCGCAAAAGCCCATTCAACAAAGAACTGGGCCGCTAGCGTTGCCACCGCGAGATAAAAACCTTTGATTCGTAAACTGGGACTACCGACAAGAACACCAAAAATAGCGGCGATCCCACCTGCCAGCAGGAACACCAGTATGATCGGTATTTCAGGAACGCGCGCAGCCAGGTTATAGGCGGAATAGGCACCTACCGCCATAAATGCCCCATGTCCCAATGACAGCTGGCCGGTGTAACCGGTCAGTATGTTCAGGCCAATAGCTGCGATAGCCCAGATGAGAAGTGGAATCAGGTAACCGGCTATCACATGCTCAGTTGCTAACAGAGGCACGCCGACAACCACAAAAATCAGCGTCGCAACCAGAGCCCAGCGATCCTGGCGAATCGGGAAGATCGCCATATCCTTCTTATAAGAGGTCTTGAACTGCCCCGTTTCTCGATAAAGCATGATTTTCAGACTCTCTCTATGATCTTTTCACCGAAAAGGCCTTGTGGCCTGACAATCAGGAACAGCATTGCAATAAAGTAGGCCGACCATGACTCAATTCCACCACCAATGATTGGACCGAGGTAGACTTCAGCCAATTTTTCGCTGGCCCCAATAATCAAACCACCGATAATGGCGCCGGCTATTGAATTAAAGCCGCCGAGTATCAATACCGGTAGCGCCTTGAGGGCGACCAGGGAAATGCTGAACTGCACACCTAGTCGTTGACCCCAGATCGCTCCTGCCACCAGTGCTACCATGCCTGCAGCGGCCCAGACAATGGCCCAGATCAACTGCAGCGGTATTCCGACCGACATCGCTGCCTGGTTGTCGTCTGCCACAGCACGAAGCGCTCGGCCGATTCGCCCCTTTTGAAAGAAAAAGGCGAGCAAAAGCACCAGTACTCCACAAATAACCGCCGACCAGACATCAAACAAACTGATTAGGATATTGGTCGACTCCAGAATCGACATCCAGGGAACGTCTGGTATGCCGATATCTAAGCCGTGCACCTGAGAATCCCAGATTCCCTGCGCTAAGCCTTCGAGGAAATAGTTAAGTCCAATAGTCGCCATGAACAGAATGATCACCGGTTGGGCCACCAATGGACGAAGCATGACCCGCTCAATAATTACGGCGAGGACTATCATCACGGCTAGTGCAATTGCAATGGCAATCCAGAAATTAACCCCCATCTCCAGGATCCGCACAAAAGTAAGTGCGGCAAACAACACCATCGCGCCCTGGGCGAAATTAAATACACCTGATGCTTTAAAGATCAGAACAAAACCAAGCGCCACAAGTGAGTACATCACGCCTGAAAGCAAACCGGCAATCAGAACTTCGATGGCAAACGCCAATTCCATCGGCATGCTAATCACCCCTCAACATGTGTGTCACGTTAATTCGAATAGCCCCTAGTGGGCCACTCCCAGATACGCATCGATGACTTTCTGATCATTGCGCACTGTATCGGGCGCCCCTTCAGAAATCTTACGTCCGTAGTCAAGCACGATCACCCGATCAGAGATATCCATCACCACGCTCATATCATGCTCAATGAGCACGATAGTGGTCCCCAGTTCCTCGTTGACATCCAGAACAAAACGGCAGGTGTCTTCTTTTTCTTCAAGGTTCATGCCCGCCATTGGTTCGTCCAGCAGCAGCAGCGTGGGCTCTGCCGCGAGCGCCCGACCAAGCTCAACCCGTTTCTGAAGGCCATAAGGAAGACGGCCGACCGGCGTCTTGCGGATCGACTGAATCTCCAGAAAATCGATAATCTTCTCTACGGCTTGACGGTGACGAATTTCTTCGTTCTGCGCCGGCCCCCAATAGATACCCTGCATGAGCAGGTTGGATTTCATCTTCAGATTCCGCCCAGTCATAAGGTTGTCTAGGGTATTCATACCTTTGAACAAGGCGACATTCTGAAAGGTTCGAGCGATTCCCTGTGCTGCTGCCTCATGAGGACGCATGCTTTGCCGTACTTCGCCCTTGTAGGTAATCGTGCCTTGTGTCGGCTGATACACGCCGTTGATCACATTGAGCATAGAACTTTTACCGGCACCATTAGGGCCGATAATTGAGAATATCTCGCCCTTCTGAATATCGAAACTGACGTCGACCAGAGCATGAACACCGCCAAAGGATAGCGATATTGAATCGACTTCAAGCAGGGTTTCGCTTTGATGTTCGGTCGACATGATGATCTGCTAACTTGGGGCGTCTTGATACATATACATGATTGGCTGCGACTCGTATGATGACAATGGCGAGTTTACAAGTCCTTAGGCTGCTGCACGCGTGCGTTCCCGCGATACGGCCGAATCGCGGATTTCAAGGTCGGCCTCAATCCGGCCCTGCCGACCATCTTCAAACATGACTTCGGTGCTGACAAAACAGTGCTCGCGTCCATCAAACAGTGCGTCGATAAGATCGCCATAGCGCTCGTTGATGATCCGGCGGCGCACCTTGCGGGTCCGGGTGAGTTCACCGTCATCAGGATCAAGCTCTTTGTGCAGGATCAGAAAACGCTGAATCTGCGAAGAGGAAAGATGGGAATCCTGAGCGAGACTCTGGTTCACCTGTTCAATGCACTCCTGTATCAGCGCATACACCTTGGGATGTGCCGCGAGTTCCTGGTAACTGGCGTAGGTCACATTGTTGCGCTCGGCCCAGTTACCCACGGCGTCAAGATCAATATTAATGAAGGCCGTGACGAAATCGCGCTGATCCCCAAAGGTGACGACCTCTTTGATTTCAGGGAAAAACTTCAGTTTGTTCTCCAGAAACTTCGGTGCAAACATGCTGTTGTCGTTCATTTTACCGACGTCTTTGGCACGGTCGATGATCCGGAGATGACCTTCGTCATCAAAGTATCCGGCGTCGCCGGTATGCACCCAGTTGTCCGAAGTCTTGGTTTCGGCCGTTGCCTCAGGGTTCTTGAAGTACTCCTGAAACACCCCGGGACCTCGATAAGCGACTTCACCGCTGTCTTCGATCCGCACCTCAACCCCGGGCGGCGGCGTACCGACACTTTCGGAGCGCACCACACCATCGGGCTGCATCGTAATAAAGACGGTAGCCTCGGTCTGCCCGTACAACTGCTTGAGATTGATGCCGAGAGAACGGTAAAACTCGAACATCTCCGGCCCGATGGCCTCGCCTGCCGTATAAGCCACCCGTACCCGGCTTAAGCCCAGCGTATTCTTAAGAGGTCCATAAACGAGCAGCTCTCCGAGGCCGTAATGGAGGCGGTCCCAGACTGAAACCGGCTGCCCGTCCATGAGCCCGACGCCGGTCTTTTTCGCGACCGCCATGAAGTGCTCGAACAACCATCGTTTGAGCCGGCCTGCGTCTTTCATTCGGATGACCACGCTGGTCAGCACGCTCTCAAAGACTCTCGGGGGCGCGAAATAAAAGGTCGGCCCAATCTCGCGCAGATCCTGGGCGACCGTGTTCGCACTCTCCGGACAGTTGACACAAAACCCGGCAACCAGGCCCATGGCAAAAGAGAATACATTGTCCCCAACCCATGCCATCGGCAGATAGGCGAGCACTTCTTCATCGGTGGTGATCCGGTCAAAAGCGTTGGTATTGCGTGCGGTAACCAGAAGATTTTCATGAGAGAGCACCACGCCCTTTGGCCGCCCGGTCGTGCCCGAGGTATAGAGGATGATCGCGGTATCGGACGGTACGCCTTTTTCGATCTCTGAGTTGACTTTCTCGGCGTCGGTCTTCAGGACCTCACGGCCGCGCGACATCACCGTCTCGATATCCATGACGACCTGCGGATCGTAGTTGCGAAGTCCCTTGGGATCACAATAGATGATGTGCTCCACCCGTGGACATTGCTCTCGGATCTCCAGAGCCTTGTCTACCTGCTCCTGATTTTCGGCAACAATGAAACGCGCCTCGGCATGGTCAACGACATACTGGATTTCCTGTGCTATCGAGTCCTGATAGGCCGGCACGGGAACACCGCCAAGTGCCTGCGCCGCAATCATGGCGCCATAAAGGGGCGGTCGGTTATCACCGATGATGACAAGGGTGTCGTTGCGGACAAAGCCAAGGTCGGAGAGCCCGGCGGCCAAGGCAAAGGCGTGCTCGCAGAGCTGCCCCAGCGTCCAGGTCTGCCAGATGCCGTAGGCCTTTTCACGCATTGCCGGCCGCTCGGCATCGTGCTGCAGTCGCTGCCTTAAAAGCTGGGGAAACGTCTGTACCTGCGATTCAGAAGAATCGGTCATATCCTCTCCTGGTCTTCCTTCGGGACCCACTGCTGAGAAACCCCGATCTCAGCGTCCGGGCTCAGGGCCTTCCCTGTCACTGAGTTTACTGTGGTGAAACACTGAATGCGAGGGTTAGCAGCCAACTCCAAACTCAACGATAACCCACGCCTGGGTCAAAACTGTCTCAAGTCAGAAAATCAGAAACTAAAACGGAATATCGTCGTCAAAATCCCCGGAGGACCCGCCACCCGAATCCGTCTCTGCAACGTCTGGCGCTGAGCCGCTCTGGGTATCACCCCCTCCTCCACGGCTTCCCAGCATCTGCATATCAGCAGCGACAATCTCCGTGGTGTAGCGCTCGTTTCCGTCGCGGTCCTCCCACTTGCGGGTCTGCAGACGTCCTTCGACGTAAACCTGTGAGCCCTTCTTGAGATACTCACCGGCGATCTCTGCGAGCCGTCCAAAAAATACGACCCGGTGCCACTCGGTCTTTTCCTGGCGCTCGCCCGACTGACGGTCTTTCCAACTGTCTGTGGTAGCGATGGTCACGTTCGCGATGGCGTTACCGTTAGCGGAATACCTTACTTCAGGATCCCGTCCCAGATTGCCCACCACGATTGCCTTGTTGATTCCTCTTGCCATGCTGTTATCCGCCTGATCCGAAAACCCAGAGTCTGTTAATCCTTAAATCCTATCAAATCATAGCAAAGATTTTACCCGCCTTGGCCGGTGACCCCGCACTTCGATTTTCCGACGCCCCAACCGACCCTCCATGTGCCCGCCGCCCGTCCATACATCGCGGCCCCAACACGAATTGACTCTGATTTGCCTATTGGCTATAACCGACTGCCATAATCAGTAGGTCTAGGCCGCTCGGCCGAGTCGTACCTGTCACCGGAGCCGGAGGATAAACGTGGGCGATGGAGTCGCTATTGAAGCCCGTGGTGTCTCGAAAATCTTCGGGGCGTCGACGGATCAGGAAGTCAGAGCTCTGGATCATGTTTCTGTCTCAATAGCCCAGAACGAATTCTTCACCCTGCTTGGGCCGTCAGGCTGCGGCAAAACTACCCTGCTGCGATTGATTGCGGGGTTTGAGCACCCGACCGATGGTGCCATCCTGCTCGAAGGTGAGGACATCAGCGCCTTGCCACCGTTTCAAAGACCGGTTAACACGGTATTCCAGAACTATGCACTCTTTCCGCATATGACCGTTGCGCAGAACATCGGCTTTGGCCTGGAGATGCAGGGGCGACCCAAAACGGAAGTGCAAAACACAGTAGCCGAGATGCTGGGTCTGGTAAAAATGGAGACCCTTAAGAACCGTCGGATAGATCAAATCTCGGGTGGACAGCAACAACGAGTTGCACTGGCCCGCGCGCTGGCACCACGACCCAAGGTGTTGCTCCTCGATGAACCACTTTCGGCGCTCGACCTGAAACTTCGAAAAGAAATGCAGCTCGAACTCAAAAGGTTGCAGCACGAAACCGGGATTACTTTTATTTTTGTCACCCACGATCAGGAAGAGGCGCTAACCATGTCGGACCGGGTAGCTGTCATGCGTGATGGTGAAATCCATCAGATCGGATCTCCACAGGATATCTACAACAGGCCCAATAATCGCTTCGTCGCCGATTTCATCGGTGAATCGAATTTTCTCGAGGTGCAATTGTTATCCCGTAATGGCTCCACCGCGAAGGTCAGATTTGCCAATGGCACGGAACT
Organism: uncultured Acidiferrobacter sp.; assembly: GCA_964432165.1. Lineage (GTDB taxonomy): Bacteria > Pseudomonadota > Gammaproteobacteria > Arenicellales > UBA868 > UBA868. The sequence continues at coordinate 1,117 of CAYSMI010000038.1, read as the reverse complement.
TGACGCCACCTTGCCGTCTACTGATGTCACCGCCGGATCCATCACGGTCATTGTCCGACCCGAACACACCCGTTTGACTGCTGACAAGAGTGCTGGACACCTGCAGGGGGTCGTCAATGATGCGGTGTATTTCGGAACCGACACACACTATTACTTGACCCTCGACAGTGGTGAGGAATTTGTCATTCGGCAGCAGAATCAATGGGGCGACGGAGGCAAGATCAGTTCTGGTACCCAAGTCGGCATCACTATTAACGAAGACAGTATCCAGGTACTGGCTGGTTGACTGTGGCTGAGATCGGGCAATCCCGCTCGAGGGCTTCAACACCGATTGGTATCGGAGCCAAGGCAGCGATCGAGGCAGAAAAACGCGAGCTCAAAACCCGCTGGCTTCTAGTCAGCCCTGCAATGGTCATAATCTGTCTTGCGGGAGTCCTTCCCCTGACCATTATTCTGTTTTATTCGTTTATGTCTCCAGGCCCGTACGCGGGGGTCTCTTTTGAGCCCACCTTGCGTGCTTGGGTTTTCCTCATACTAGAGGAAGATCTTTTCGAGGAAACCCTTGGACTGAATTACGCCCATATTTCCATCTTCTCGAGATCCATTGGTCTTGCTCTGGGAACCACTATCCTGACCCTAATCATTGGATTTCCAACTGCCTACTTCATCGCAACTCGGCCGATACGACAGCGAAACTTCTGGCTTTTCATGATCTCTCTGCCTTTCTGGAGCAATCTGCTGGTTAGGACCTTCGCGATCATGATGTTTATCAGGGAGCAGGGCTTCGTGAATCATGTGCTTCTCTATCTGGGTGTCATCGATAAACCGTTGAGTATTATGTTTACACCAACGGCAGTCTGGATAGGTCTGGTATACGCCTATCTACCGCTGATGGTCATGCCACTTTATGCCAGTATGGAAAAGCTGGATTTCAGGCTCATCGAAGCGGCGTACGATCTTTATGCAAGCCGATGGAAGGTGCTGCAAAAAGTCATTATCCCGCTTGTGAAACCTGGCATTGTTGCGGGATCGATACTGGTCTTTATTCCTTCCATTGGCGCATACGTTACGCCGAAGATTCTCGGCGGAGGCAAGAGTCTCATGCTGGGCAATCTTA
>CAYSMI010000037.1:0-12320 GCA_964432165.1 uncultured Acidiferrobacter sp. | reverse complement strand
ACAAGTGCGGGGCCGAGATGCAGTTGAAGACGGGTCGGTTTGGTAAATACTTCGGCTGCACGGCGGAGACCTGCAAGAACACCCGCAAGCTGCTTCGAAACGGTGAGCCCGCACCACCCAAGGCGGATCCCATCCCGATGCCCCATCTGCCCTGCGAAAAGGTCGATGATTTTTACCTGCTGCGCGACGGTGCGTCCGGGATATTCCTTGCCGCCAGCCAGTTTCCCCGTAACCGTGAGACCCGGGCACCGCTGGTACATGAGGTCGTCAGCGTAGCGGATCAACTGGACCCAAAGCACCGCTACCTCGCCACCGCCCCGGCGCAGGACGCCAAGGGCAATCCCGCACAGATCCGCTACAGCCGAAAAACCCGGGAGCAGTACGTCATGACCGAATCTGGCGGCAAGGCAACAGGCTGGAAGGCCTTTTATCGAAACGGAGCGTGGGAGATTACTGAGAAAGCGGTCCCCGCCCGGAAAACGACTCGAAAGAGGGGAAAGGCCACCAAGGCAGTGAAAAAGAAATCAACCGCCAAGCCTTTGGGTACGCCCTCAACGACCGATTGAATGGGGCATTGAGCGTCAGAACAGGCCCTCGACCGGGTCGACCTGGAATTGTGCGTGGGGCGTTTTCGGCTCGGTGCCCCTGACAAAAAACTCATCGTAGCCATCAGGGTCATCGGCATCCGTCGGCAGGCCACTTCGATTGTTGACGCGTATCTGGATGATGTTCTCGGGATAGTGCTTGCCCAGATGCGGTTTACCTGACAAGGCGGTTTTCATAAAGTCCACCCAGATCGGCAGAGCAGCACGGGCCCCGGACTCACCCTGGCCAAGATCCCTGGGGCGATCAAAGCCCACCCACACGGTAGTGACAATATTGGAACTGTATCCGGTAAACCAGGCGTCGAAGTAGTTGTTGGTCGTTCCGGTCTTGCCGGCAATATCGTCCCGCAAGAGCGTACGCGCACCCCGGCCGGTGCCCGAGCGGATGACCTCGCGCATCATGCTCTCCAGGATAAAAGCGTTTTCCGGTGATACCACCTGTTTAGAAAAGCGCGGGTCCGGCAGCTGTTGGGAAGTGCCGGATGGTTTCAAAAGCGGTGCTTCGCACCCGGAGCAGAACATCTTCCGGTTGGCGTATTCGATAATGCGGCCGGAGGGATCCTCAACCCGGGTGATAAAAAACGGTTCCACAAGATAGCCGCCATTGGCGAAGACGCCGTAAGCGCGAGCGATTTCGATCGGGGTTGCCGTCGCCGACCCGAGGGCCAGCGATAATCCCTGCGGAAGACGGGCACGATCAAAGCCAAACTTTTCCAGATAGTCGCGGACCGCATCCACGCCGAGGGCACGAACCAGGCGAACCGACACCAGGTTTAACGACATGCTGAGCGCCTCGCGTAACCGGGTCGGGCCGAAGACTTTCCGGCTGTAGTTCTGGGGTCGCCAGTCCTCACCGATGTCGTCCTCGATGACGACGGGAGCACCGCTGACGAGGCTCGCGGCGGTGAAGCCGTTTTCAAGAGCCGCAGAATATATGAAGGGTTTGATGTTCGAGCCGGGCTGGCGAAGTGCCTGAGTTGCCCGATTGAAGTTGCTCTGGGCAAAGTCGAAGCCGCCGACAAGGGCCAACAGCGATCCATCCGAGGGATTGAGCGAGACCAGGGCGCCCTGAACGCGGGGTACCTGTGCCAAACGAAGTCCGTCTTGATGGTTACCCGAGATATAAATGACGTCCCCCGGGTGCAGCAGTTGGGATGGACTGCGTGATGTCCAGCGCCATCCCTGATAGTCCATGGACAGGGTCTGACGATCAGCGGTGAGTACTTCAAGCGCATCCCCGCCGGGACGCAATACCATCGCGGGCCGAAGACCCCCGATCACACGGTATTGCGCCAGGGCCTCGATGCGCTCTGTTGTGCCCGTGGTCTTCGCGGGATCGATATAACCTGCTGGACCCTGGTAGCCATGACGCTCTCCGTATGCAAGGAGTCCATTGGTTAATGCTTCTCTGGCAGCACTCTGATAGCGGCCATCTACTGTTGTGTAGACACGGTAGCCGAATTCGTAGGCGGACTGTCCATATCGGGAAAACATGTAGTCGCGCACCATCTCGCTGATATAGGGCGCGTTGACCTCGATTTCCTGACGATGCCGTGCGGCGGTAAGCGGCATTGATGTTGCCTCGGCAAAGGCCGTGTCATCGATCAGTTTCAGCCCATGCATCCGGTGCAGCACGTAATTTCGACGCTCCAGCGCCCTGGCCGGATTGCTCACTGGATTGATACTTGATGGGGCCTTGGGCAATCCTGCGAGCATGGCCGACTGGGCCAAGGTCAGTTCACTAAGAGGTTTGTTGTAGTAGAAGGCCGCCGCCGCCTGGAAGCCGAAGGACCGGTGGCCAAGGAAGATCTTGTTGACGTACAGTTCAAGAATCTGCGATTTATCGAGCTCACGCTCGAGCCTGAAGGCCAGCAGAGCCTCTTTGAGTTTGCGGCTGTAGGTTTTTTCCCGGGAAAGGAAATAATTGCGGGCGACCTGCATCGTGATCGTGCTGGCACCCTGGCGTGTCTCCCGGGACTTCAGGTTGATGATCAGCGCCCGTACCACCCCGAGAGGATCCACTCCGTGATGACTGAAAAAGCGGTCATCTTCCGCCGCTAGAATGGCATTGATCAGTTCCTGGGGGGTATCTTCAATCCGTACGGTAATACGCCGTTCATCTCCGAATTCGCCTATCAGCCTGCCGTCGATGCTGTAAATTCTGAGCGGCTCCTTGAGCCGGATATCCTGCACCTCGCTGGTTGGCGGGAGATCGGGCCAGATCACGGTAATTACAGCGACGAGCGTCACGGAGACGATCGTCAGGGTGGCCGCGGATAGCCAGAAAAGGGCACGAATCAGCATAGAAAACAATCGGAAGGTGCTTGCCGGTCGGCGCATGAGGCCGAATCAATCAATTTTATCAAATCCATCTGGCGAACCGGCTCACTGACCGGTGGTGTAGACGCCTGTCCCGCAGAACGAGATCAGGTCGGGGTACACTTTGTCCTATGGGACTTTTTCGCAGAAGTAAGCGTCTGGCGCTCGGTATTGATATCGGCAGTGCCGGCGTCAAGGTGCTCGAGCTGTCGGCGGCCGGTAAGGGGTTCAAGGCAACCCGGGCGGGCGTTGAGCCGCTGCCGAAAAACGCCATTGTCGAACACCGGATCAACGATCTGCGCCTGATCAGTGAAGCGGTACGGCGCGCGGTAGACCATTCACGCAGTACCCGCAAGAAGGTCGTCGTGTCGGTTCCGCAGACCCACGTCATCACCAGGACGATCAGCCTGCCGGCAGGCCTCGCAGACCGTGAGATCGAAGAGCAGGTCATAATCGAGGCAGCCCAGCAGATTCCCCACGCCCTGGATGAGGTCAATCTGGATTTTCAGGTTTCCGGGGGTGCCCGCGACGGAAACGACGACCAGATCACCATCACGGCCTGCCGCAAGGAGATCGTTGAGGATTATGCCGCGGTCATGGAGTTGGCAGGCCTCGCTGCAGTGATTGTAGACGTGAGTCTTTCTGCGGTCGAGCGCGGCTATGGCTTTGTCGCTCAGACCCTGGGTGAGTCGCTCGAGGGCAGGGCCATTGCGCTCATGGATTTTGGAGACGTTACGACACGTCTGGATCTCTTCGTGGATGGCCGTTCGATCTACGGCCGGGAGCAGAATTTCGGCGGCAGAATCCTCACGGAAAATATCCGCTCGCGTTACGGTATTGACTACCGGGAAGCCGAGGCGCTCAAACGCGGGGGTGACCTGCCCCAGAACTACGAGCAGGATCTACTGGAACCGTTTCGTCAGGCCATGGCGCGTGAAGCGGCCCGCAGCGTGGAGTTCTGTCTGTCAGCCCAGCTGGGTCTGGATCGGGTTGATGCACTGGTCATCAGTGGTGGCTGCATCCAGATTCCCGAAATTGCAGCGCTGATCGAGTCACACGTGGGCGTTCCCACGGTGTTGGCGGATCCTTTCGGTCCTGGAAGTGCAATCCGGGCAAACAAACTGGTTGCCCGTCATGGACCCAGCATGATCAAAGCGGCCGGCCTGGCCGTGCGGGGGGCAGGATGATCAACGGTGTGAACCTGCTGCCGTGGCGGGAAGAGCGCCGCCAGCGCCAGCACCGCCGAGCCACCAGGACTGCGGTGGTGCTGGCGCTGATCACGGTCGCTGTTCTCGCCGGGGTCTGGTGGTCACAGGACCGTGATCTCAACTATCAGAACAGCCGGAACCAGTACCTGCTTAATGCCATCGAAGCGGTGGAGGAGCAGCTCGAGGAAATCAATGACATAGAAGAGCGTAAAGAAGCCCTGTTGACTCGCATGACAATTATTCGCCAACTGCAGGCGGAGCGGGTCACCCTCGTGCGGGGGATGATCGAACTCGCAACCACCATTCCGGAAGGTGTGTTTTTTTCATCACTGCAACGCAGTCCGGATGGAATCAGTCTTACCGGTGTTGCCCAGTCGAGTTCGCGGATATCTGCGCTCATGGAGCAGCTTACCAATACACCCTCGTTCGACCAGCCTGAGTTGAATGTGATTAATGTGGGGGATACCCAAGAATTTGAACTTTGGGTTTCCTCCGTCCGATCGGATCAGCCGTTGCCGGCTACCGGAAAGCAGCCATGACGTACGTGTGGGGTAGACGCTGATGAGTTGGCTGGATGATTTGCGCGCGGTGGACATGAATGAGCCGGGGGAATGGCCGCCATGGTTTGTCGTGGTGGTGTCGCTACTGGTGTGTCTGGCGCTGCTGTTCGGCGGGTGGCAGTTCCTGATCCGGGACCAACGGTTGAGTCTGGATTATGAGCGGGCACAGGAGCTTGAACTCCGGCGTACCTTTACGATCAAAAAGGGCATGGTCGTCAACCTGCCGGCCTACCAGGCCCAGATGATTCAGATAAAAAACATGCTGGCTGAGCTGGTACGGCAACTGCCTGACAGTAGCGAGGTGCCCTCTTTACTGATCGACATTACCGAGGCAGGCGGTCGCCGTGGACTTGAATTCGTAGTGTTTGATCCGCAGGAGCAGGAACTGGGCGATTTCTACTCAACGCTGCCGATTCTGATGGAGGTTAAAGGCAACTATCATCAACTCGCGAACTTCATCAGTGATCTTGCCCAGATGCCCAGGATTGTCACCGTGGGTGACCTTGAGATCACCGCTGATGAGGACGGGGGGTTGACCTCGTCTCTGGTACTTCAAACCTACAGTTATCTCGCCGAAGGTCTCTAGCGTGATGAGCATCGGTATGAGCAAGAATGTGATCCGAACGTTGTGGTCTGCGGTACTCGCTTTGACCGTGGCGGGGTGCTCTGAGGAGCGGACCCTGAATGATCTTGCGCAATTCGTGGAGACAACACATCGAGATACGGTGCCCAAGGTGGATCCACTCCCCGAGCAAACGCCGGTGGTATCGATCGTCTACCGGGTCGACCAGAGTCAGGATCCTTTTGCCCGGAGCAATGTATTTGGCACCCCCGAGGTGGAGGTACTGCCTGAGCCCGAACCCGATCCCCTGGAACCCGATGCAAACCGTATACCGGATCCATTGGAGAAGTTTCCTCTCGATGCGCTGCAGATGCTGGGTACCATGCGACTCGAAGGCAGTACCTGGGCGCTTGTCAGCACGCCCGACGGAGAAATCCATCAGGTGGTGGTAGGGTCATATCTGGGCCAAAATAACGGCAAGATTGTTGCTATCAATGAAACCGACGGCGTGCTTGAGATCGAAGAACGCTTCCGTGGGGTCTCCGGACGGTGGGAAATTCGCCCCAGCCAAATGCGTGCGGGCCGCTGAAACCGTGCAACGTAGTGTAGATTCAGGATGATGATTTCCCGATCCCTCATCGAATTTCCATGGCCGAAACTGGCCATCGGGGGCTTTGTCCTTGCCATCGCCATGGTCGGGACGCCGGTTCGCGCTGATGAGGGACCGGTCATCACACAAATCAACCACTCAAGCCTGCCGGGGGGCCGGCTACAGATCGATGTCCATTCCTCGGGACTTTTACCCGCGCCCAGGATCTTTCGAACCAGTTCACCGGATCGGATCGTGCTTGATTTTTTTGGTGTGCGCACCCGACTGCCGGCGTCGGTTATAGAGATCGGCCGCGGCGCGATCGAAAGCATCATGATGGCGCAGGACGAGCAGCGTTCCCGAATGGTCATCAACCTGATTTCGCCCGTCGACTTCGCATCAGATGCTGCCGATAACAGACTCACCCTGGTGGTGGACCCGGCGATATCCGTATCCGGTGAAACTTCAGGTGCTCTGGCTTCCGAAGACGCAAATGCACAGTCGCACGTCGCCCGCATCGGACTGATTGACTTTCGTCGTACCCCCGAAGGGGCAGGCCGCGTCATCATCGAATTTGACAGCGAACGTACGCTGGTCGATGTCCGTGAGCATCTGGGCGAGGTGGTGCTGGACATCACAGGTGTAACGCTGGACAAGCCGCTTGAGCGCCGGCTGGATGTGATCGATTTCGCCACGCCGGTCCAGTATATCGATGCGTTTTCCACTGAGGCTGGAGCCCAGATCGTGGTAGTGCCCCGTGGCGACTACGAGTTTGCCTCAGTGCAGTCCGGCAAGCGCTTTACCCTGGAGGTTTCTGAGAAGCCGGCTCCGGGTGAAGGGGATCAGGCTATCGCCTACAGCGGCAAGACCATCAGTCTTGATTTTCAGAACATTCCTGTCCGTAGCGCTTTGCAGCAGATTGCTAACGAGACCAATCTTAATTTTGTCATCAGCGATTCGGTCACCGGTGACATGAGTCTTCGCCTCAGGGACGTCCCCTGGGATCAGGCGCTCGATACCATCATGCAGACCAAGGGCCTTGCCCGACGCCAGCAGGGCAACGTTGTCTGGATCGCGCCTGCTGAGGAGATCACCAACCAGGAACGACTGGTCCTGGAAGCCTCACGCCAGGTGAGCGAACTCGAGCCGCTGGTTTCTGATCTTATTCAGATCAACTACGCCAAGGCGGAGGATATCGCCAATCTGCTCAAATCCGTCCGCGCGATCGAATCCAGCGTCCAGCAGTCCATGTTCGGCAGTGTGTCAGTTGCCGAGGTGCCAACTGAAGAGAACCGGCTGCTCTCCGACCGAGGCAGCGTAACAGTAGACGAGCGGACGAATGCCCTGCTGATTCAGGATACCGCGCAGAAGATCCGCGAGATTCGCAAACTCATTAACGAACTCGATCGCCCAGTGAAGCAGGTCCTGATAGAGACCAGAATTGTTGAGGCGAACGAAGACTTCAGCCGTAACATTGGTGTGAAACTGGGTCTGACCGGCATCAACAGCAATACTGATCTGGGTTCGATGATTGGGTCAGGATCACTAGCCAACACGGCTACGGTACGCAACGACGGTATCAGTTCAAGTGGTGACGGGTCTTTAGGAGTCAACCTGCCTGCCCAGGGGATCGGTTCGGTTTCACCTGCGTCCTATGCTTTCACGCTGGCCAAGGCGGGCGCAGGCTGGGCCTCGCTCATTGATCTTGAAATTTCGGCCCTTGAAGCCGAGGGCAACGGCAAGATCGTCGCCAACCCGAGACTGTTGACGGCCGATAAACAGGAAGCGCATATCGAACAGGGCCAGGAGCGAATCTTTACGACCAATACGCTCGGTGAGGGAACCGTTGTAACCAAAAAAGCGGTACTCGGCCTTACGGTTACGCCCCAAATTACACCGGACGACCGGGTGATACTGGATGTCTTCGTCACCAAGGATTCGTTCGTGTCACCCACCGAGGAGAATATCAATACCTTGCAGGTGCGCACGCAGGTCCTTTTGGATAACGGCGAAACTGTCGTGCTCGGCGGAATCTATGAACAGCAGACGTCCGAGAGTGTGTCGAAGGTGCCGGTCCTGGGAGACCTCCCGGTGTTGGGTCCGCTTTTCAGGACCAAAGGAATCCTCGATAATCGACGCGAATTGCTGATTTTCCTTACGCCAAGAATTATCAACCCCGTACTGACCGCCGGCTAGGTGCCGACCGGTCAGTGATTCTTTTCTACGACTTAGTTAAAGCCGTTTCATGATTTCTGCAAGTAATATCTATCTGGTCGGTCCCATGGGTGTGGGCAAGACCACCGTAGGCCGGTCCCTTGCCAAGAGTCTCGGGATGGAGTTCGTCGATTCCGATCAGCAGATCGAAGAGCGCACCGGAGTCAGCATCAGTACGATTTTCGATATCGAAGGTGAAGCCGGTTTCCGCGAGCGCGAAGCCAAGGAGATTTTCGAGTTGGTGAAGCGCAAGAACATCGTTCTGGCGACTGGCGGCGGGGCTGTTATCCGGGAAGATGTCCGTAAGGCGATGCGCCATGACGGACTGGTGATCTACCTTCACGCGACTCTGGAGATGTTGGTCGAGCGGACCCGGTCGAGCAAAAACCGCCCGCTGCTCAATACTGGGGCAGACCCTCGCGAAGTGCTCGAGTCATTAATGCTTGAGCGTGAGCCTTTGTACCGGGCTGAAGCCGACATTGTTTTTGAAACCGATTCCCGCTCACCTCATGCGGTGGCGAGGGACATCTGCAGCGAGATCCGGAAACGTTGGCAACGCTGAACGTTGAGCTCGGCAAAAGAAGCTACCCTATTGTTGTCGGCAGCGGGTTACTGCGGGGCAAGGCGTTTCTCGACCCTTATCTCGCCGGTGAAGAGGCGGTGGTGGTGACGAACGAGACCGTGGCCCCTTTGTACCTGGACCAGGTCGCAACATCACTGAAAGATCGACGTCTGATCTGTCAGGTACTGCCTGATGGAGAGCAATTCAAGAATCTTGAAACGTTCCAGAGTGTTTTCGACACCCTGCTGGAGAATCGCTGCAGCCGCAGTGCCACCTTAATCGCGCTCGGCGGCGGTGTCATCGGGGATGTTGTTGGCTTCGCTGCAGCCTGCTATCAGCGTGGGGTCGCCTTCATTCAGTTGCCGACTACTTTGCTGGCGCAGGTTGATTCGGCAGTGGGCGGCAAAACGGCGGTGAATCACCCCCGTGGGAAAAACATGATTGGTGCGTTTCATCAGCCCACCTGCGTGGTGTCCGATACCGAGACGCTGAGAACCCTTGACCAGCGTCAGCTCTCCGCTGGAATCGCCGAAGTGATCAAATACGGCCTGATTCGTGACGCCGGATTTTTCACCTGGCTTGAGGAAAACATCGAGCGGCTCCTTCGTTTTGAGGACGACGCACTCGAGTTCGTCATTCTCGAGTCATGCCGGCATAAGGCACAAGTTGTTGCAAATGATGAAAGGGAGGCGGGTGAGAGAGCGCTTCTGAATCTGGGCCATACCTTTGGTCACGCTATTGAGGCGGCGACGGGATACGGCAGCTGGCTGCACGGCGAAGCGGTTGCCGTCGGGATGATGATGGCGGCGACGATGTCTCAAAAGATGGGTTGGCTCGACCCCGAAGAGCCAGGCCGTATTCGTGAACTGCTGGTGCGAGCCAATCTGCCGGTCAAGGTGTCCGATGGAATGTCGGCGCCGGATTTCTTGAAGCACATGGCAGTTGACAAAAAAGTAAGTGGTGGGCGAATCCGGCTGGTCCTGCTTAAAGAAATCGGCGACGCGATCCTGGTCTCTGATTACCCCGATGGCATGTTAGACGAGGTGCTTGATGAATTCACCGGGTAACCATCCTACCTAACCGTTGCACCATTCAGGGGCAGATGCCTTTCTATAAGCAAGACCCGTCTTTGGTATAAGTCTTTGCCGTTTGAAGCGCCTTTCCTCTGTCGGTATACTTGATCGGCCGTCGCGCCCAGGTGTTGTAACGAGGCGGCACCTGCCCGCCGAACCGTTGTCAGTCTGTCGCTCCTCTTAACTTACTTGTGGCGTCATCGGGGTACCATGGTACCGGGCGGGATTCCTGCGATTGCCCGGCAGTCGATCGAACCCGATGAAGTCAGTGAACCCAATGACAACCGGATCTAAAACGCAACAAGGTCTTTACGATCCTGCCTACGAGCACGATAGCTGCGGTGTGGGGCTCGTTGCGCATATCAAGGGTGTGCCCAGCCGCGCCATCGTCGATGACGCCTATACGATTCTCCAAAGTATGGAGCACCGTGCCGGGGTGGGTGCCCAGCCGAACAGCGGAGACGGCGCAGGCATTCTCACGGCACTGCCTTATGATTTCCTTGCGCGGGTTGTCCCGGAGGGTCTTGGTATCGAGATACCCCCGGCGGGGGCGTTAGGTGTCGGACTGGTCTTTCTGCCACGGGATCTCAAGGAGCGGACGCTTTGCAAGCAGACTGTCGAATCGCTCATTGCCGAACACGGCCAGCAGTTGCTCGGCTGGCGGGTCGTGCCGGTCGCGCCGGACGCGGCGGATCTGGGAACCGCTGCAAAACTGACAGAGCCTTACAGTGAGCAACTGCTGGTCAGTGCGGCCCCCGGTCTCGATCAGGAAACATTCGAACGCCAGCTGTATCTGATTCGCAAGGTCGCAAGCCACCGTCTGCGTACGGATGCCTCGCTCTCGCAGTCCAAGATGTTCTACATCTGCTCCCTTTCCAGCCGGGTGCTGATCTACAAGGGCATGCTGCGCACGCTGCAGTTGATGGATTACTTCCCGGACCTTAAGGCGCCGGACTATGTCAGTCATCTGGCCATGGTGCACGCGCGCTTTTCGACCAACACGTTTCCCAGCTGGGACCGGGCGCATCCGATGCGCATGATTGCCCACAACGGCGAGATCAATACCTTCCGGGGTAATCGAAACTGGATGCGGGCACGCGAGGGGGTGATGCAAAGCGAACTCTTTAAAGACGATCTGTCATCGCTCTTTCCGGTCATCGAGCCCGACTGTTCCGACACCAGCGGACTCGATAACGCGCTGGAGTTCCTGTTGATGACCGGCCGCACGCTGCCGGAGTCGATCCTCATGATGATTCCCGAGGCCTGGCAGAAGCACGAGTCGATGGACCCGGCCAAGCGGGCGTTTTATGAGTACCACTCGGCGATGATGGAACCGTGGGACGGCCCTTCATCGGTGACTTTTACTGACGGGCGCTGTATCGGCGCTGTGCTTGACCGCAACGGGCTGAGGCCCAGCCGCTACTATGTCACCGCGGATGACCGTGTGGTCATGGCGAGCGAAGTCGGTGTGCTTGATCTCGCGCCTCAAGACATTATCCGGAAAGGACGCCTTCAGCCGGGACGCATGTTTCTCATCGACTTTGAAAAAGGGCAACTGGTGCCCGATCACGAGATCAAGGGAGATCTCGCGAAGCAGCGCCCCTATGTGGCGTGGCTGCAAGAGCAGCGGATCGAATTTTCTGAACTCCCGGTGCCGGCGGAGGTGCCGGGACTCGACACCGATTCGATAATTCCCCGTCTGCGCGCTTTCGGCTACACCCGGGAAAGTCTCGATTTCATGCTGATCCCGTTGGTGCACGAGCAGCGCGATCCCGTGGGGTCGATGGGCAACGATTCTGCGCTCGCCTGTCTCTCGGACCAGCCGCGCCTGAGTTACGACTACTTCAAGCAGCTTTTCGCGCAGGTCACCAATCCGGCGATCGATTCCATTCGCGAAGATGTGATTATGTCGCTGGAGTGCTTTATCGGGCCAGAGCAGAATCTGCTTGAAGCCTCAGCCGCACATTGCAACCGGCTAAGGGTGGGTCACCCCATCCTCAGCCACGAAGAAACAGCGGCCCTCAAAGCGCTGAAGCATCGCGGATGGCGCAGCCAGGTCATTGATGTCACCTTCGAACGCTCGGCAGGGGCGGAGGGGCTGGTGCCGGCCCTCCATCGAATCTGCGAAGAAGCCGAGGCTGCTGTTGACTCAGGTATCAGCATCGTCATTCTTTCCGACCGGGCTGTCAGTGCAGATCGTGTCGCGATCAGCATGTTTATTGCGGCCGGCGCGGCGCACCAGCACCTGGTGCGCTCAGCGAAACGCACCCGGATTGGACTGGTGGTCGAGACCGGGGAGGCCAGCGAAGTACACCACCATTGCCTGCTGATCGGCTTTGGTGTTGATGCGATCAATCCCTATCTCGCCCTGGAGGCGCTGTGGCAGGCACGCCGGGACGGCAAGCTCGATACTGCAACACTTGCTGATGATACGGCTGTTATGAATGCGTACCGTAAAGGTGTCGCCAAAGGCATGCTCAAGGTCATGGGCAAGATGGGAATCTCGACACTGCAGTCGTACAAAGGCGCCCAGATCTTTGAGGCGGTCGGTTTGCATGACGAAGTTATTGAACTGTGCTTCACCGAGACAGCGAGCCGCCTGCAGGGGGTGGGTTTCAAGGTGCTGGC
>CAYSMI010000036.1:0-12577 GCA_964432165.1 uncultured Acidiferrobacter sp. | reverse complement strand
CACGATTTAGATAGTCTGTGTACATCGAAAACCCGATCTCCTCGATGACACCACTCTGGCCCTCTCCGAGCAGTTCCCCGGCTCCTCGAATCTCGAGGTCATGATTCGCCAGGGCAAAGCCAGTACCGAGTTCTGTCAAATTCTCGATCACGTCAAGACGCCGCTTTGCCGACTGGGTCACCAAATCCGGATCGGGAACCAGCAAGAATGCGAACGCCTGATGACTTGAGCGGCCGACGCGACCCCGCAACTGGTGGAGTTGCGCGAGACCGAATTTATCTGCCCGGTTCATAATGATGGTGTTGGCAGTGGGAACATCAATCCCGCTCTCGATAATCGTGCTGCAGACCAGAATGTCGAAGCGCTGGTGGTAGAAATCACGCATGACAGATTCCAGTTCCCGTTTAGGCATTTGTCCATGACCGATTTCTATAGTCGCTTCGGGAATCAACGCCCGCAGGTCCGCAGCAGCGCGATCAATGGTCCTGACATCGTTGTGGAGAAAATACACCTGTCCGCCGCGGTGCATTTCTCGAAGACAGGCCTCCCGGATCAACGGCTTCGAAAAGCGATGAACCATTGTTTTTATCGACACCCGCCCGGGCGGTGGCGAACTGATGAGCGAGATGGATCGCAGTCCGGCGAGTGCAATGTTCAGGGTTCGGGGAATCGGGGTCGCGGTCAGAGTAAGGACGTCAACTTCCTGCCGGAGTTGCTTTAAACGCTCTTTTTGACGCACGCCGAATCGATGTTCCTCATCGATGATAACCAGGCCGAGATTTCGAAAGTCGAGATCCTGCTGGAGCAGCCGATGGGTGCCGATAACAATGTCAACCTTGCCCTCCCGGACTTCGCTGACCACTGCGGCGTTGGCAGCGGGGGTTTTAAAACGCGAGAGACACTCAAGGCGCACCGGGTATTCCGAAAATCGTTCGCGAAAGATATCGTAGTGCTGATTGGCGAGCAGGGTCGTCGGTGTCAGGACCGCAACCTGGTGACCACTGTGGGCTACGACAAAGGCGGCGCGAAGGGCAACTTCAGTTTTTCCAAAACCAACGTCGCCACATACGAGCCTGTCCATTGGCGTGGGATCACCAAGATCGGACAGGACTTGGTCGATGGCCTGGTCTTGATCAGGTGTTTCGTCGTAACGAAAGCCGCTACGGAAGGCAATATATTCCGCCTGTGGAACGTTATAGACCACGCCCGGTCGGAGGGTGCGCAACGCCTGTGTCTTCAGTAATTCAGCCGCAGCGTCGTGTGCCCGCTTTTGAGCCCTCGTTTTTGCCCTATCCCATTGGTCGCTTCCCAGGCGATGTAAGGGCGCGTTCTCGGGGTCGCCGCCAATGTACCGGGACAGTACGCTGATATTGATGACGGGTACGTACAGTTTCCCATTATCGAAATACCGGATGATCAGGAACTCATTTTTCTGCCCGTTGATATCCAGCCATTGTAGGCCCCCGAAACGCCCAACCCCGTGGTCCAGGTGAACCACGGGATCGCCGAGATGCAATTCTGCAATGGAGCGAATGATGGCCTCGGGGTCCTGGGTTCTTGTCCTTCGCCGCTGGTGGACGCGCTCGCCGTACAGTTGGGATTCGACAATAACTTCGATGTCAGGTTGTTGTGTCAGGAGTCCTCGGTCCAGCGGTGAGACGGTAATTCCTGCGCGCTCAAGATCGTCACAAAGAAACTCCTGCCAGCCGTTGAATTCGACAGGATTCAGGTCGTGACCCGAAAGAAGCTCGATCAAGGCCTGGGCCCTGCCGGGGGTTTCGACACTCAATAGCACACGAGCCTTTGATCGGTCGCGAAGGCGCTTAACCAACGCCGAAAACGGTGCACCGGACTTGTGGTCAACAGGATACTGCGGAGGGGCGCTAGGGCGGTCAGCTTCAGTCGACTCATTTGGGGAAGCGTCTCTTTCAATGATTTCAGACCGGGTGATCGCTTCCATTGCCAACTGGGGAGTTAGGCAGAGAACCTCTGGTGAAAGAGGGGGTCGCTCAGGATCGAGACTGCAATGCTCGAAACGATCGACTACGTTGGCCCATTCGGCCATGATTTTGTCGCGCCAGTCAGCGGGGAGCACCCACTGGACTGCGCCTGGAAGGTAATCGAAAAGAGTGCCTGGGGTTTGAAAAAACAAAGGCAGATAAAACTCGATGCCGGCTGGGAAACGCCCTTGTGATACCTCCCGGTAGATGAGCGAAGACTGGGGATCGCCGGCAAGAGACCGGCGGTATGCCTTACGGAACTGTTCGGTGGCCTCCAGGTCTGTCGGAAACTCTCGGGCGGGAAGCATGCCGAAGGACTCAGTCTCCCCAGTAGATTTTTGCGTGTCGGGATCAAAAAATCGGATGTTTTCAATCTCATCACCAAAAAGATCAAGTCGAAATGGCGATTCGGCTCCCATGGGGAAGACGTCAATGATTCCTCCGCGAATGGCGTACTCACCCTCCGAGGCGACCTGGGAGACCCCCAGATAGCCGGCATCAGACAGTCGGTCGCGCAGGTGAATAGGATCAATGGCACATCCTCGCGAAAGACTGAAACTGGAACCGGAGATAAAGCTTTTTGCCGGCAGGCGGAGCAGAACCTGTTCGGCGCAAAGGAGCAGGATGAAAGGATCAGGACGGCACAGCCGCTCTAGCGCTTGAATCCGGTGTGAGGTAATTTCAGGATGCGGGGAATAGCGGTCATAGGGAAGACATTCCCAGCCGGGAAGCACGCAGACCCGCTGATCACCGTCGGGAAGAAAAAAACGGAGTTCATCCTCAAGCAGATTTAACTCGCGTGCCGATGAGGCAACCACCGCCGTCTGAGGCTGGGTCTCACTCAGCTCCGCGATCCTGAGAGCGAGTTCCGATCCAGGGGTTTGTGGCCAGCAGGTTGCGGGCTTTGCATCCCCCGGGGCCAGCGGTGCGGCAGATAGAAGTGGCAAGGATTAAGGCAGCGCAGGCTAAAAAGGCATTTTATCGTAAACTCGTCAATGACCGGTCTTGCTTACAACATTGGGGAATCTGGAAGCGGTGAATACGAATATCTGGGCAATTGTTGCCGCGGCCGGAGTTGGCGCGCGGTTTTCAAGCAGCCTTCCAAAGCAGTATTGTGAGCTTGCCGGGACGCCAATCATCATCCGTACATTACGCCGGCTGACAGAGGTGACACGTGTTACTGGGATCGGCGTCGGCATTGCACCGGACGATTCAGCCTGGGCAGACCTCAAACCGGATCTCCCTCCCACAGTATGGTCGTTTACGGGCGGGGCGACCCGGTCGGAAACGGTGCAAAATGGTCTGGCTGAGCTGATGAACCGGGGCGAGGGCGATGCCTGGGTGCTGGTACATGATGCGGCGAGACCCTGTGTTCAGGCTGACGATATCAATAGGCTGATTGACGCGGTGAACTATGAAACACCCGGCGGGCTGCTCGCGACCTTGATAAGCGATACCGTAAAGTCTGCGGACAATGCCTTGAGGGTGGCGAAAACGGTTCCAAGAGCAAATCTGTGGCGGGCGCAGACGCCACAGCTATTTCCAGTGGATCTTTTGCATCGGGCTTTGACCCAATGCCGCGATCGGCAGCAGGAGTGCACTGACGATGCGCAGGCTATTGAGCATTTGGGATTGCAACCAGGTATCGTTCCCGGTGACGATCATAATCTCAAGATCACCCGCCGCTCGGACCTTGCCCTCGCCACCACAATTCTGCAGGAACAGGAATCGAACGTATGTTCCGGATAGGTCAGGGTTACGATGTTCACCGGCTGGAGCCTGGTCGTGCTTTGTGGCTTGGGGGGGTACAGATCCCTTTTCCACTGGGACTGGCGGGGCACAGCGACGCGGATGTCCTGCTGCACGCAGTCTGTGACGCGCTGCTCGGTGCCGCTGCCGCAGGAGACCTTGGGTCTCATTTTCCCGACTCAGATCCGGCACACCGTGACCGTGCGAGCCGGGAGATTCTTCAAGAGGTCCGCAATATTGTCTACAGTTATGGTTGGTCCGTGGCAAACGTCGATGCCACTGTGGTTGCGCAGGAGCCGAAGCTGGCGTCCTATATTGATGAGATGCGGGCAAATATCGCAGCCGATCTGCAATTAGATGTGTCGCGGGTGAGCGTGAAAGCGACGACGACCGAGGGTCTTGGATTTACCGGCAGAGGTGAGGGAATAGCCGCCCAGGCAGCGGCGCTGCTCATGAGCGGAGCTTCTGGGTAAGGACGTAAAATGCGCCCGTGCCACCGTCCTCAGGGCGCGCCCAACAGTAGGCCTGTACCGCAGAGAGTGTTTGCAACAGATCAAGTGCGGCAAGCCGCACCGGCGACTGGCCATCCGGAGAGTGAGAGCCCTTGCCGGTAATCACAAGCAGGCATTGGGGGTTGAAGTCAGCATTTGCCCGAAGAAAGTCTCCCAAGCTTTCTTCCGCCTCGCTAACCGTATGACCGTGAAGGTCAATTGTGGCAAAGGGTCTTGGGTGCCCTCGGCGCAGGTCCTTGAGCACCCCTGGGGAAAGGCTGGATCGGTAGAACAATTCGCCTTCCTCCCTCAAGATGCCTTGCGGCACAATTTGGTCGGCCGGCAGAGTTCTTTGTTTTAACTTCTGGCGCGGCGAGGTGACGCGTGGCTCTTGGTCAAGCGGGCGAACCTTGGCGACGGCGGCCTGAAATAACTCGGCGTCTTCGGGGGAAACTTTCGGATCAGTTTGGGTCTTCTTGCCCATCAGATCATCTCAGTCTGTCTGATCCAGAAAACGTTTTGCATCCAGTGCCGCCATACAACCGGTAGCCGCGGAGGTGACTGCCTGTCGGTAGACGTGGTCCATCACGTCGCCGGCTGCAAACACGCCGGGAATACTTGTTACTGTCGCATCGCCATCGACTCCGGACTTGACCCGGATATAGCCGCTATCAATATCCAACTGGCCAGAAAAGAGCTCCGTATTCGGTGTATGTCCGATGGCGATGAATACGCCGTGAACGTCCAGTGTGCTTTGGCGCTGAGTCTGGGTATCCTGAAGACGGATACCGGTGACTCCGTTCGCATCGCCGAGCACTTCATCCAGGGTATGGTTCCATGCAATTGTAATTTTGCCGTCGTTTCCGGTGCGCGCGAGTAGCTGGTCTTGAAGAATCGCCTCTGCACGCAGACTGTCCCTGCGGTGTACCAGCGTGACATTCGAACAGATGTCGGAAAGATATATAGCCTCTTCAACCGCAGTATTGCCGCCGCCGATCACAGCGACCGGCTTATCGCGGTAAAAGAAGCCGTCGCAGGTAGCGCACGCAGATACGCCTTTGCCTTTGTAGGCCTCTTCCGACTCCAGGCCGAGGTACTGCGCGGAGGCTCCGGTGGCAATGATTAGGGCATCACAGGTATAGGTTCGCGCATCACCCTGGAGGGTAAACGGTCGTTTATCCAGCATTGCGGTATGAATGTGGTCGAAAACAATCTGTGTGCCGAATCGTTCCGCGTGAGTGAGCATCCGTGCCATCAGGTCAGGCCCGGTCAAGCCATGGGGATCACCAGGCCAGTTGTCCACATCTGTGGTTGTCGTCAACTGCCCGCCTTGGGCAATCCCGGTTATCAGTACCGGTGACAGATTTGCGCGCGCCCCATAGACTGCAGCGGTGTATCCGGCGGGTCCGGACCCGAGAATCAGTAAGCGGCAGTGCTGCGGTGACTCCATCTTGTGCTCCATGAGTAAATGTCAGCCCATATTTTCCCAAGAACCCGCCCCGGAATCCATAATAAGACATCCGGCGCCTGAGTTCTTAGGAATCAAACCAGGATTCGATATAATTCGAGTTTCACTTGGTCGAGCGACCAAGAGGTCGACCTCCTTTGGCTCAGGTAAAAAAGAAAAACACCCGTAACCCTACTGAGCCTGGTATTCCCCCGCGACTCGTTCGTCTTGGCCGCGAGGTCCTTGTGATCGCGCTCGCGGCGCTGACAGGATACCTTCTGATTTGTCTCTTTTCCTACTCCGCTAATGATCCTGGCTGGACATCCACGGGGGACGGAGCACCAATCCGAAACCTTGGTGGGCGGTTTGGCGCCTGGTTTGCAGACCTTTTTCTGCACGCGTTCGGGAATTCCGCCTACCTTTTCCCTCTGATCTTTGCCTTGCTGGGCGCTCGAATTCTGAAAAATCGATCTTCGCCGCTAAGCCCGCAGGTTCGGGTGGTTCATGGGATAGGGCTGGTTCTGACGGTGCTCTCCACCTGTGGCATCGGCTTTCTTCACTTCAGCAATGCCTTACCGGCGTCTAGATTCTCCGGCGGGGGCTGGCTCGGACTGGTAGTGGGTGGTTGGTTGCTCGATGCCTTCGGATCAGTTGGGGCAACAGTACTGCTTCTGGTAGCCCTGATTGCGGGAATTTCCTGGGCGCTTGATATTTCGTGGTTCACGGTAATGGATCGCTTGGGCGAACGTGCCTGGCAATGGACCGATCAGGCGAAAGTCTACTTTTCGGAGTTGGCCGACAAAACGCGAGGTGTCCGGTCGCGGAGGCAGCGGCAGGACACGGTCGCCGAAATCCGGCGCGAACGCGAACACAAGGAGCCGCCACGCATCGAGCCAAAGATCCCAACGGCAAAAGAAGGCGTCCGCATCCAGAAGGAGAAGCAGGCTTCTATACCCCTATTTATTGATGGTAAAGCCCCCCAAGGAGATCTGCCCGCTCTCAAGTTGCTCGATCAACCGGGTGAGCAGGGCGGGGGGTTCGGTAAGGAAGCTCTGGAGATGATGTCGCGGTTGGTTGAAAAGAAACTCCGTGATTTCAACGTCGACGTGACCGTCGTTTCGGTTCAACCCGGGCCGGTGATCACCCGTTTCGAGATTGACCCTGCCGCTGGTGTTAAAGCTAGCCAAATTGTGGGCCTGTCCCGGGATCTGGCTCGTGCGCTATCTGTTGTTAGCGTCCGCGTCGTCGAGAACATTCCAGGCAAGACTTATATTGGCCTTGAGATTCCCAATGAGACTCGCGAGACCGTATTTCTCCTAGAGGGACTTGCGTCGGAGGTGTATGAGAGCAGCAAGAGTCCGCTGACGGTGATCCTCGGGAAGGACATCGCTGGGGAGGCCGTAGTCTCCGATCTTTGCAAAATGCCCCACTTACTGATCGCCGGCACGACTGGTGCGGGAAAATCAGTTTGTGTTAACGCGATTGTGCTTAGCATTCTTTACAAAGCCACACCCGAAGATGTGCGGATGATTATGGTTGATCCTAAAATGCTGGAACTGTCGGCCTACGATGGCATTCCGCACCTACTGACCCCGGTGGTAACGGACATGCAAAAAGCGGCGAACGCCCTGCGCTGGTGTATCGTGGAGATGGATCGGCGCTTCCGCTTGATGGCTTCCCTTGGGGTGAGAAATATTGTCGGTTATAACCGCAAGGTCGAGGCCGCCATCAACAGCGGGAAGGCGCTGGACGATCCGCTCTTCGAAGCTGCTCCGGGGGAGGAGTCGAGCCCGCCGAAACTGGGGAAGATCCCCTATGTCGTTGTTATTGTTGACGAATTCGCAGATCTGCTGATGGTGGTGGGCAAGAAAATTGAAGAACTGATTACCCGGATCGCGCAACGCGCACGGGCGGCGGGAATTCATCTCGTTCTCGCCACTCAGCGGCCCTCTGTAGATGTCGTGACGGGACTCATCAAGGCGAATATTCCTACCCGGATCGCATTCCAGGTATCCTCCCGTGCGGACTCGAGAACGGTTCTGGATCAGATGGGAGCAGAGCAGTTGCTCGGCCATGGCGATATGCTGTTCTTGCCGCCGGGGACCGGGTTTCCCGTGCGCGTCCATGGGTCATTCGTTTCGGATCAGGAGGTTCACCGTGTCGCGGAAGAACTTAAAAAGAGTGGTCAGCCGGACTACCTGGAGGCGGTCATCGACAGTTCTGCACTGGGTGGTGCAGCGGCGACTGAAGATAGCGACGAGGCCGGCAGTGGTGAGGACGATCCGCTTTATGATAAGGCCCTTGCATTTGTCACAGAGACAAGACGGGCCTCGATATCCTCCATCCAGCGGCACCTGCGAGTGGGTTACAACCGCGCCGCAAGAATGGTCGAATCAATGGAAGTAGCGGGCGCCGTAGGCCCGCTTGAGAATGGCAAACGGGAGGTTCTGGCACCGGAACCGGCCGAGTGATGATGCGAAGTCCAAGACACCTGGGCCTGAATCGACGCGCCTTCTGCAGGGTCTCGGCGTTCGGGTTGGCCGGGGTTCTTTTTCCGCTCTCAGATCTTACCGGAGCGGCCATTGCGGGACCGTTAGAGCGGTTTTTCTCCGAAGTGCGTACGCTCCACGCGACTTTCCGACAAACCGTCTTAACGGACGACCTGAAACCTATCGACGAGAGTGAGGGTGAGTTATGGCTTTCCCGGCCCGGACGCTTCCGCTGGAACTACGGGGACCCGCTGGAGCAGGTTGTGATGGCCGATGGCGAGCACCTCTGGGTCTACGACCCGGGTTTGGAGCAGGCGGTGGTGCGCGATCAGGCCGAAGCCCTGGGCGACACGCCCGCCGGTCTGCTTGCAGGAGATGCAGACCTGAACCGCTCCTATCTTGTAGAACGGCTGGGTCAGCAAGCAGGTATATACTGGGTTTCACTCTTTCCAAAGGACGCCAATTCAGCGTTTTCACAGATTCAATTCGGGTTTGAGTTGGATACGTTAAGGTTGGTACAGATGCTGGACCCGTTGGAGCAGATCACCCGAATACGATTCGCCGACGTGAAAGTGAATACGGCGTTTGCCGCTGAGCAATTCAGACTTTCACTCCCAAAGGGAACCGATGTGATCCGGGAGGATCATCAGTAGTGATGGGCCAGTATCTCGCGGTTGGAGCCGGCGGGGCCTTAGGCGCCATGCTGCGGTATTGGCTAAGCACGCGGGTGACCGGGGTGATGGGTTTCGCGTTTCCGTGGGGGACGCTGACAGTGAATATCCTTGGATCCTTTCTTGTGGGCATCTTCATGGTGTTGCTTGCGGGTAAGACCCCCGGGGCGGAAGTATGGCGGCTGGGACTCGTCGTAGGTGTCCTCGGCGGGTTTACCACGTTCTCGGCATTCTCCAGCGATACATTAAGTCTGCTTGAAGCCGAGCAATGGTTCCGGGCGATGGTTTATATCGCTTCAAGCATCTTGTTATGCGTGGTGGCGGCGGCCTCGGGCGTGGCAGCCGCACGCCAGGTCTTCTAGGCCGGAATCAGGATATGCTCGATCTTCAGTTCTTGCGCAGCCAGCCGGAGGCGCTGGCACAGCGTTTAGAAATCAAGGGGTTCACCCTCGACGTAGAGCGCTTGAAGTCACTCGATGACCAGCGTAAATCGCTGCAGACACAACTGCAGGACCTGCAGGCAGAGCGGAACCGCTCTGCGAAAGAAGTGGGTCGACTGAAAGCCGCTGGAGAGGATGTCGCAACGCTCATTGAACAGACGTCCGGAATTTCGGGACGCATTGGTGAGATTGAAGGCGAGCTTGATGGTGTCCGGCGAGATCTTGATGCACTGATTCATGGGATTCCGAACGTCCCCCATGAAACGGTGCCTTCTGGAGACAGTGATGCGGACAACGAGGAAATCCGGCGATGGTCAGAACCGACCACGTTTGATTTTGAGCCCGTCGACCATGTGAGCCTCGGATCCGGTCTCGGGATGATGGACTTTGAGGTAGCGGCGAAAATTACCGGAAGCCGTTTCGTGGTGATGTCGCGAGAGATCGCGAAGCTGCATCGGGCGCTTATTCAATTCATGCTGGATCTGCATACCACCGAGCATGGGTACCAGGAGACCTACGTGCCCTATCTTGTTAATTCTGATTCCTTATTTGGTACGGGGCAGTTACCCAAGTTTGCCGAGGATCAGTTCATGACTGCAGGTGATCCCGCGTATTACCTGATTCCCACGGCGGAGGTACCGGTAACGAACCTGTATGCCCAGAGCATTGTTTCGGAGGAGGAATTACCCATTCGCCACGTATGCCATACACCGTGCTTCAGGAGTGAGGCAGGGTCTTACGGCAAAGATACCCGGGGCATGATCCGCCAGCATCAGTTTGAGAAAGTCGAGCTCGTGCAACTGGTTCGGCCCGACGACTCGTGGCTGGCCTTGGAGGAGTTAACGGGACATGCGGAAACCGTCCTCAAGCGCCTGGAGCTCCCGTACCGGGTCGTTGTGCTCTGCGGCGGCGATCTCGGATTCTCTTCAGCCAAAACCTATGACCTTGAGGTTTGGCTTCCAGGTCAAAACCAATACCGGGAGATTTCTTCCTGTAGTAATTTTGAGAGCTTCCAGGCGCGCCGAATGCAGGCCCGCTGGCGAAACAGTGCATCGGGAAAACCGGAGTTACTGCATACTCTTAATGGTTCGGGCCTGGCAGTAGGGCGGACTCTGGTTGCGTTGATGGAGAACTACCAGGATGGCAACGGGGCGGTTGTGGTGCCGGATGTTCTGCGCGATTACATGGGTGGCTTGGGGAAGATTTCGCCATAAAAAACCCCGGCCTGTAGCCGGGGTTCTTCAGGCCTTATAGCCGTTAATCGTCGCCGCCGAAGATGCCCAGTATCTGAAGGAGGCTTAAGAAGAGGTTGTAAATGGAGACGTACAGTGTGATCGTCGCCATGATGTAGTTGGTTTCTCCACCATGAATGATGGCGCTGGTCTGGTAGAGAATCATTCCACTCATCAGAACGATAAACATTGCTGATACTGCGAGCGAAAGCGCGGGAATACTGAAGACCGCGGCGCCGAGGCCCGCCAGAAATGCAACCAGAATCCCCGCGAACAGCATACCGCCGATAAAACTGAAGTCTTTGCGGGACTTAAGTGCATAGGCCGACAGCCCCAGGAAGATAACCCCGGTACCGCCGAGCGCTGTCATGACGAGTTGATCGCCATTGGGAACGGCGTTGATGTAGTAACTAACGATCGGGCCGAGTGTGAGGCCCATAAAGCCCGTAAGCGCAAATACAAAAACGAGGCCAAGGCTTGAGTTGCGAAAGCGGCCCGCCAGGAAGAGCAGACCAAAGTATCCGACCAGGGTGATGACGAGTCCGGGATGAGGCCAGTTCATCAGCATAGACAGGCCTGCGGTGGCGCCACTAAAAAGAAGTGTTGCCGAGAGGAGTGCATAGGTGTTCTTCAACACCTTGTTAAATTCCACACCTTCGGCAACTGGGCGTGGGGTACTTAATGTCTGACGGGTAATCATCGTAAGAATGTTCTCCGTGTGTTTAACCAAGATGGTTGTAGTGAGAATATGGGGTAATTATGCCAGAATTCAACCGCTCAGAATGTTGTTTGCAGTCTCTATGGATCCGAATAAGCCTATAATTTATGGAATTGTAATGACTAAAAGCATCAACGCTTTTATCAGCACGCCACGGAGAGGTGGCAGAGTGGTCGAATGCGGCGGTCTTGAAAACCGTTGTACCGCAAGGTACCGGGGGTTCGAATCCCTCCCTCTCCGCCACCTTCCAGCTGTTCGGGAACACAATACACAGAGACTCACAAGACGTGTTTCAAGCCAATGTCAGCAGCATCGTTCCCGGGTTTAATGGTGTGGACGGTCTGATGCGGCTGTGGAAGGTCATACCCCTCGGGATCACCCTGTCGGTGGTGCTTTCCGGTTGTGGAAGCAGCTCTAGCAGTAGTGAAGTTGTGATTGCCCCGGGGGCCAACTGCAAGCCGGCAAGAATCATGCCGTTAGGCGACTCCATTACCCAAGGGAACACGGCTTTGGCAAGTTATCGGCGACCGTTGTGGTTCAAACTTCAAGGGGCGACGTTTAAAACCAACTTTGTAGGGTCAACAAGAACTAATCACAATGGACCGAACCCCCACCAGGACTTCGATCTCGACCATGAAGGACACTGGGGTTGGACGGCTTACGAGGTAGCCTCAAACCTTAATAGTTGGGCAGCCGCCGCTAAGCCAAATATTGCCCTGATCCACTTAGGGACAAACGATCTCCATTCGCGTCAACCAGCCGATCGTGTGGTGGGCCACCTTCGCCAGATTGTGGGAATTCTGAGAAAACACCGGCCCAATATTGGCATTGCCTTGGCAGCCATTATTCCAAGCCCAAGGTTGGATGTCAGTGGATTCAACAATAAAGTCAAAACTCTTGCGACTCAGTTGGATACCCCCGGATCGCCGGCGGTATCGGTTGATATGCAGACGGGCTTCAGCATACCGGCACACAGTTGGGACGGCGTCCACCCGAATTCCGCGGGAGAGAACTTCATGGCCGAACGCTGGTATCCGGCGATCATAAAATTGGCGCAGAAATCTGTCGCGGTGGTTTGTGGCTAAAACTCCTCTATCCAAGAGATCCGGAATAGGGACCGTGTTGCAACGATCTAACCAGGCCCTCGATAATACGGCGCTAGCTATTTTTATGAGATGACAACGTGCACGCAAATCTGATTAGCGCTCAGGAGTTAGACCGGCAGTCCCGCGAGGGGTTAGTCACGATCTTTGATTGCCGATTCGCATTAAATGATCCTGATGCAGGCAGAGCGGCCTTTGAGGGCTCTCACATCCCAGGGGCCCGATATGCAGATCTCG
>CAYSMI010000035.1:0-12796 GCA_964432165.1 uncultured Acidiferrobacter sp. | reverse complement strand
ACGGTCATGCCCTTGATGCCAACCTCCGCCAGTGCGTCGCGCACGTCGTCAAGTTTGAATGGCTTAATAATTGCGGTAACGAGCTTCATTATGAACTCCTGCCGGGTAGACTGAAAATCCCTGCTGCTGGATAAACTGCTCAGGTCTTTGGAGCGACGATTATCGCAAAGATCAGCGCTGCTCAAAACCTCTGACAGGACTCCGCTTCCCAAGCCTTAGAGCAAACCGGACCGTCAGGTTATGATGCGCCTGCGCGTAGAGCACACCGTTTGAGTTACATTCTCCTTTATGTGAAGCAATAAGGGTGTTTGGGTTTCGGCAGAATCAGTACCCCTATCACCTCATGCCCTTTTCTGGAGCACCATGGCACACCCCGCTTTTTTGATCGAGCCAGAGGAGCTCGAGGTACTTCTTGGAGAGACCGGGGTCCTCGTGGTTGACCTCGGCAAGTCACAGACCTATGCCCAGCTTCATGTTCCGGGCGCCATGCACCTTGAATATTCGCTGCTGAATGCGGGCACCCAACCCGCGCCGGGCCTGCTCCCTCCGGAAGAGCGTCTGGCAAATCTTGCCGGCATGTTGAGACTGGATGAAGTCTCCCGGATCATTGCTTATGATGACGAGGGCAGCGGCTGCGCCGCTCGGCTTAGCTGGACGCTTCACTACCTGGGATATGACTCGGTCCAGGTCCTGAATGGCGGAATTCATGCCTGGAACAATGAAGGTCACCCTGTGAGCGACGAGCCGGTATTTCCCGATACCTCGGCGAAGGTGCCGCTGGCATCGAGAAATCCCGACGTTCTGGCTGACCGTGCATACATCCTGGAGCATCTGGGTGATGAAGCGATTGCCCTTCTTGACGCGCGGACGCCTGAAGAATATTCAGGAACCACAGTACGCGCCGCCCGCGGTGGGCATATCCCGGGCGCGGCCAACCTGAACTGGCTTGAAACCATGGATCGAAACCGCAACCTGCGACTTAAGCCCGCAGAATCACTGATCGAAACCCTTGAGGCGCTTGACGTAAGACCCGAACAGGAAGTGATCACCTACTGCCAGAGTCATCACCGCTCGGCGCACGCCTGGCTTATGCTGAAATCGCTGGGCTTTGCGCGGGTTCGGGGTTATGCCGGCTCCTGGTCAGAATGGGGCAATGACCCCGACGTCCCCATAGCAACCGGTACCCCGGCATGATTGTCATTTTGCACCCCGATAGTTCCCTCGACACCGAAGAGGGAAAAGCCGTGATGTCGTATCTGTCCAGCAGGTCCGGCATCACCCCCAGGACCCACAGCATTACCGGGACTGACCGTACACTGTCTGAGATTTACGTGATCGGCAATGTGGCGGCGCTCGATCAGGCCGAGATCGAGAGCCTGCCGGGCGTCGAGAAAGTGGTCCGGGTTTCCCGGGAGTACCGGGTGATCGGCCGCCACGCAGGGGACATCCGGGATTCGGGATTCAGTTACAACGACGTACGCTTTGACCAGCACTCGCTCCATGTGTTCGCTGGCCTTTGTGCTGTGGATAACCCGCAAAATGTTGAGACCATGATGAAGATCCTGCAGGAGCAGGGTCAGGTCTGCACCCGGATGGGCGCCTACAAACCGAGGACCAATCCCTATTCTTTCCAGGGACACGGCGCCGAGTGTCTGCCGTGGGTGTTCGAACTTGCCGGCAAATACGGCATCCGGGTGATTGCCATGGAGGTGACCCATGATTCTCATGTGCGGGAGATAAGACAGGCGCTCAAGGATACCGGCCACCCCACCGGCGTGATGCTGCAGATCGGAACGCGCAATACCCAGAACTTCGAGCTGCTCAAAGAAGTGGGCCGGCAGTCGGAATTGCCAGTGCTCTTAAAGCGCGGCTTTGGCATCACCCTGGATGAATCGTTAAATGCTGCTGAGTATCTGGCCAGCGAAGGCAACCGCAACATCATTTTCTGCCTCAGGGGCATGAAAACCAATATGGGGGACCCCCACCGCAACCTGGTGGACTTTGGACACGTGCCGGTCGTGCGCCATCTCACGCACCTGCCGGTGTGTATTGACCCCTCGCACTCAGTCGGCACCCGCAACATTGGGCCTGACGGTATTCTGGATTTGATGCACGTGACGGCCCAGGGTGTCATTGCCGGGGCCAACATGGTTCTCGTGGATTTTCACCCGCGACCCGACGAGGCACTGGTCGACGGACCCCAGGCTTTGCGTCCTGACGAACTGGCGTGGTTTCTGGAGGATGTCGCTATCGCCCGCAAAGCCTATGAGGCGAGACTGGCCAGAGCACACGAGCACACGAGTTCCGGGGAATCCGGATCATGAGCCAAGAAGAGAAATGGCAGCGTACCGAGGACGAATGGCGCGCAGCGCTAACGCCGGAGCAGTTTTACGTCTGCCGCCAGCACGGCACCGAACGCCCGTTCAGCGGAGAATACAACGACTGTAAGAGCGCAGGGATTTACCGTTGTGCCTGCTGTGAAGCGCCTCTTTTTGATGCCGAGCACAAATTCGATTCCGGCTCCGGCTGGCCGAGCTTCTGGCAGCCGGCCGAAGAAGCCCGGGTCGACGAACATCACGATACGAACCTTGGTATGGTGCGCACCGAAGTCCGCTGCGGCCAGTGTGAGGCCCACCTCGGCCATGTATTCAACGATGGGCCCCAGCCCACGGGACAGCGGTACTGCATCAACTCGGTGGCGTTAAAACTCGAGTCGAAAGACTAGCACGCTCCCGCGGCGTAAGTTCGTCAGCCCTGGCGGGAGCGGATCCGGGGTATCTTGATGGATTTGCCAGCTCTGGGCGGCCCGCTTCGAAGCTCCGGGTTATAGCGTGTGATCACCCATATGGGCAGTTCAAATTCCCGGGCGAGGACCCAGAGGCTGTCACCTGACTGGATCTTGTATTCATCAGCACCCGTGACCTCAAAATTCTCTTTGAATTCCTCCACCAGCACCCGATGGTACTCCTCGCGCCGCTTTTCAAAAGCATCCTGCTGTGTCGCGTCGATGACCGGCAGCAATAGCGCATCACCGCTCGCAAGAACCTGGGTGGTGTCATAGCCGTTGAGCTCGCGAATCTTCCTCACACCGCCAAGGCGCAGCCAGTCAGAATAATGCCCAAGCGTCTCTTCGGGCTCGACGTTAATCCGGTAGAGCGTCTCGCCGTTAACAGCCGAAGTCTGCACCGACAGATCGATGGGTCTGTCGAGCGGGCTCACATCAGTTAATTCAGGGCCAGAACTGCTGTTGGAGCCGCTGGTGATCTCCGGCCAGGCCGGGTCAGTACTCGGCGCTGCACCACCGGATGACGAATCGGTTTTCGTCTCAACGGATGGGGGTGAATACGAACGGGCAAGATTCGCGGGAACGCCTGCAATGTTAAGAGACTGTCCGGGACGGATCAGCGCCTCTTTGCCGAGTTGGTTGTCGGTGATCAGCCTGCGGCACGACACCTGAAAGCGTGCCGCGATCCTGCAGGCGCTGTCGCCGCTGACGACCGTATAGGTGATGGTCTCTTGGGACCCCTGCGTTGATACACGCTGGGCAGGCGTGCCCGGCGCCGGCACGCCGGGGACCGTAAGCGTCTGCCCGGGGAAAATAAGATCGCTTTTCGCGAGCCCGTTGGCCGCCAGCAGCGCGTCGCAGCTGATGCCATGGCGGCTTGCGATACTGCAGGCGCTGTCGCCTTTACCGACCGTGTAACTTCCACCGGGGGCGGTTCTGATGGTGCCGGGAATCACCAGCGACGCGCCGACCTGAAGCACGGAACCCCGATGCAGGCCGTTCGCTGCCAGCAGGTCATCACAATCGACACCGAAACGCCCCGCGACGGCGCAGGCGCTGTCACCCGGCTGAATTTCATAACTGCCGCGCTCGGCAACGCGGCTTCTGCTGCGCCCTTCGGCGGGGATCTCAAGTTTCTGACCAACATGGATTACCGCTTTGCGGTTAAGGCCGTTCACCGCAATCAGCTCGCGGCAATCCACCCGAAACGCGGCCGCTATACCGCACGCGGTATCCCCTGGACGGACGGTGTACGCCACCGAACCGCTGTGACGAATCTCCGAGGGCATCATCCGCAGGCGCGCTACATGATTGGTCCAGCCTCCCTGGCGGATCGGCAGGCGGAGCCGGTAACCGTCAGGGATAAACCGCCAGCCGTGCCAGACGAATCGTGTCAGCGCGGGGTTCAGTACCTTGAGCTGCGCCTCGGTGAGACCGAATACGCTCTGCACCCGGGCAATGGACACTGGTCTTTCAAGAGTCAGTGTTTGATACTGAAGCGGCCGTCCCGGCGTGATGTCTCCGAAGAAGCGCTTGTGGTTGCGGGCCACATGTCTCGCCGCCAGAAAACCCGCGTAGAAATTCTTGACCGCCACCTGGAATTTTCTTGAGCGGTACTGATTGATTACCCGCATGTAATCCGGGCCGAGCTTTTTGATTGCCCGGCGCATGCCGTTCACGCCGTAGTTGTAGGACGTGATCACAAAGGGGCTGAGTTCGCTTTGGGAAACCCGGCTGTTCTTGGCCCTGGCGGCTACGGTCAGGGTTTTCCGGGCGTCTTTGAGATAGCGAACCGCTGCCCAACTCGCCGCCTCGGGGTCAAGACGCTCATCCACGGTGGCGTCAAGTTCCAAGCCCAGGGTCCGGCCGGTCGCGGGCATGATCTGCCACAGGCCTGCTGCCCCGACCCGGGAATATGCCTTGGGATTGTAGGACGACTCCACAAAGGGCAGATACTGGATATCGCTGTGCAGCCCTGAATTCTTGAGCACCCGTCGCACCATCGGGCCGTAAGTTCCAAATCGCCGCAAGGCTGCAGTGAACCCATCGCGGTTACCCGATTGGCAGCGGATATCCCCGGCCGCGCGCCGGATATCATTGCTGGAGCGCTCCGGGAAGAGCTTCAGAAGGTGTTTTTGGTAAGCGCTATTCGCCGGCGACTTGCGGTCCACCTTCTTGGCGAGGGTGTGCAGTTCCGCGGCGATATGCTTTTTCTGGTCTTTGATAAACGCGGTGTTGCCCTTGCGGCCGCACGCCCGCCCTTCAATCACCTTGTAGACCCGGCTGGGGACGACGGCATCATGGAGCACCGCATCCTGGCTGTCCCAGCGGCTGTAGATGTCGATCCAGAAGTTCACCCGGTCCTCAAGTTCCCGAGGGCAAGGGAAAGCAGCGCTGCAGCGCATCTTGTGCTGCCTGACTTCGACAAAAGCGCTTGCAGGGCTTGATCCGAAAACGCCCGCCAGTAGAACGCAGGTCAACAGCCATCGGATTCCCGGGTTGAGCGAGTCGAGCATAGTCTCTGAAAGTGTGCGGTGTCTGCCCGGACATCGCTGCCGGGCCGGGTTGCCCGGAGCAGCAAACCCAGGCGGCTATCCTATCAATTTGCCGGCCGTTGGGGAACGATCCTGCTGGGGTAGGTCAATTTTTCCTCATCGGCTTTGCTACACTTCAAGAACAAGGCTTATCCATGGACCCATCCAGAAAGTTATGGCCTCGCGCATGACCCGCATTCGAACCGAAGACATTTCGACAAGCATCGCTGATGCGCTGCAGTACATTTCCTACTATCACCCGCCTGATTTTGTCGAGGCAATGACGCAGGCCTATGAACGCGAGACCTCAGAACCTGCAAAAAATGCGATCGCACAGATCCTGATCAACTCGCGGATGGCGGCACAGGGCCACCGTCCTGTCTGCCAGGATACCGGCATCGTGGTGGTGTTCGCCAAGATTGGACAGTCGGTCATGATCGAAGGCGACTTCTCGCTGCAGGAAGCCATCGATGACGGGGTGCGTCGGGCGTATACCGATCCCGATAATCCCCTTCGGGCATCGGTGATGACGCCCCCTATCGGCGATCGAAAAAACACGGGGGACAACACACCGGCTGTGGTGCATACCGAGATCGTCCCGGGAAATTCGATCGAACTCACGGTTGCCGCCAAGGGCGGCGGGTCCGAGAACAAAGCGAGGCTCGCCATGCTGAACCCCAGCGACGATCTCGCCGGCTGGGTCACCGAAACCCTGCCCACCATGGGCGCCGGCTGGTGCCCGCCGGGCATTCTCGGCATTGGTATCGGCGGCACACCGGAAAAGGCCATGCTGATGGCAAAAGAATCCCTGATGGCGCCTGTCGATATGGCCGGGATTCTGGAACAGGGGCCGCAAACGCCCATTGAAGAACTTCGCCTCAACATTTACCAGGCGGTGAACCGGCTGGGCATCGGTGCCCAGGGGCTCGGTGGTTTGACGACCGTGCTCGACGTCAAGATCAATACTTATGCGACACACGCAGCATCTTTACCCGTCGCCATGATTCCGAACTGCGCCGCGACCCGGCACATCCATTTCACCCTTGACGGTACTGGCCCTGCCCAACTGCCTCATGTTGACATCTCATCGTGGCCTGAGATCACCCAACAGGCGGTGGGTCAACGGGTCAATCTGGATGAACTGACACCTGAGGATTACCAGTCATGGCGCATCGGTGACAACCTGCTGCTGAGCGGTCGGCTGCTGACAGGGCGCGATGCCGCCCACAAAAGACTGGTCGAACGGATGGAATCGGGAGAGCCCCTTCCTGAAGGTGTCGACTTCGCGGGCCGGTTTATTTATTACGTCGGACCGGTCGATCCGGTGGGCGATGAAGCCGTGGGGCCTGCAGGACCCACCACGGCGACCCGGATGGACAAGTTCACAGAACCCATGCTTTCCGGCACGGGTCTTGCCGGCATGATCGGAAAAGCCGAGCGCGGCCCAACGGCCATCGCAGCGATCAAAAAACACAAAAGTGTCTATCTCATCGCGGTGGGCGGTGCTGCGTATCTCGTTTCCAAGGCCATCCGCTCGGCACGTGTGATTGCGTTTGAAGATCTTGGAATGGAGGCCATCTACGAGTTCGAGGTGGAAGATATGCCGGTCACCGTTGCCGTGGACAGCACCGGCGCCTCTGTTCACACCGAAGGACCCCGTGAGTGGCGGGAGAAAATCGCCTCATTTCCAGTCAGCGTCTCATGACGTTTGATCACACGGACTCAGGATCCGTAATGAAATCTGCAGCGGTTATGCTGGCGGGAGTGCTGACGCTCGGCGCTTTGGCGAATCCTTTCGCGCATGCAGAAAGTGAACAGCCGGTTGGCGCTTTCCTCGGTGCAGCCGACACGGAACACCCCAGCTGGTTCAAGGAAAGTTTTCTCGATTTCGAGGAAGATATCGAGGAAGCGGCGGTCGAAGGC
Source organism: uncultured Acidiferrobacter sp. (assembly GCA_964432165.1). Classification (GTDB taxonomy): domain Bacteria; phylum Pseudomonadota; class Gammaproteobacteria; order Arenicellales; family UBA868; genus UBA868. The sequence goes on along the minus strand of CAYSMI010000035.1, from coordinate 5,554 downwards.
CGGCGTCTGGTGCTCTACTTCTGGCAGGCCGGTTGTCCCTACTGCAATGCACTGATTGAACACAACTTTGCCCAGCGGGATATTGCAGAGGCGATGCAATCAGGCTTCGATCTGGTAGCGGTCAATATGTGGGGCGACCGCGAGGTAGTTCAAGTCGGCGGTCGAACCTTTACCGAGAAGACACTCGCCGCTGCGCTCGAAGTCAACTACACGCCGACCCTGCTCTTTTTTGATGAAACACGCCAGGTGATACTGAGGCTGAACGGCTATTACCCGCCTGATGCGTTCCGCGCCGCGCTGGCATGGGCCCGGGCCGGCTCGGAAAACGACGGCGCTTTCAGCGAGTATCTGGCAACGGCCGATGAAGGCGGCGCCAACCCTGAACTGAACCCACAGCCCTTCTTTGAAACTGGACCGTACGATCTTTCGTCTGACGATGAGCGGCCGCTGGCGGTTTATTTTGAACAGCCCAGCTGCCGGCAGTGCGATACCCTGCACCAGAAGGTACTGATTCATGAGACCGCCCGGGCACAGGCAGAGAAGATGCGTTCAGTGCAGATTGATATGTGGTCCGACACACTCCTGACCACACCGGATGGGCGCCCATTGACAGCTCGCGCCTTTGCCCATGAACTTAGTGTCCAGTTTGCACCTACCGTTGTATTCTTTGATTCGACCGGTCAGGAAGTCATGCGCCTTGACGGTGCCTTTCGTACTTTTCACACCCAGGGCATCCTGCGGTACGTCAACGACAAAGCCTATCTGGAGCAGCCCAGCTTTCAGCGCTACCTCGGCGAACTCGCGGAGCATTGGCGCGAACAGGGCCTGGATGTGGACATCTGGAGTTACGACCTGCCTGTGAGCCGAAACGGTGAAACGGTGGTGGTCCACTAGTGCGCCGCCCGCGACTGGTGCCGACATCATGACGCTGCCTGAACACATCCGGGAAGATTTCTCGCGCGGGCCCCTTGACCCCGAACTCCTCGCGGACGATCCGATAGAACAGTTCGAACGCTGGTTCTCCGAGGCCTGTGCGGCGGATCCCGATGCACCCAATGCCGTCAGCCTGGCAACCGCCTCCCGCCTTGGCGAGCCGAGCATACGCACCGTCCTCATGAAGATTTACGATGCCAGGGGCTTTGTCTTTTTTACCAACTACACCAGCCGCAAAGCCAGGGATCTGGATGAAAATCCCCGGGCTGCAATGCTGTTTCCCTGGGTACGACAAGGCCGCCAGGTGATTGTCCGGGGGCCGGTCGCGAGAATCGCGGCGGGTGAATCGCTGAAGTACTTCCTGACCCGAAGCCGCGGCAGCCAGTTGGGCGCCTGGGCGTCGGAGCAGAGCAGTATGATATCGGCCCGGGCGATACTGGAATCCAAACTGTTGGAGGTAAAACACAAGTTCTCCTCGGGAGAGGTGCCGCTTCCCTCGTTCTGGGGCGGCTACCGGCTTGAACCTGAAAGCATCGAGTTCTGGCAGAGCCAGTCTGACCGCCTGCATGACCGGTTTGAGTACACCCGCAACGCCAGCGGCCAATGGGTGATTGCGCGGCTTGCACCCTGACCCGCGCGCTTAAACTTTAGCGATAGAGCAGCAGAACAAGACACCGCTGTCAGGCGGCCTCGGTATCTCCCATGGTCCGCTCGCTGAGACAAACCGGAAAGCGGGCGCGAATCTCCCGATCGATATCCAGAGAAAGGTGTGTCGGCCTCGCGCCCGACAGAATCTGCGCGACCTTTGCCCGCGCCAGTTCCAGTAGGTCGGGCCTGCCCTTTTCGTTCCACTCTTTGGGGCTCAGCCGGTCTCCGACTTCAGGATAGACATAGTCACGCTGCATCAGTGCCATGGTCTGGTTATGACCCAGAAAGTGACTGGGCCCATCAATACAGACATCACGGATGGTTTCAATAGAAAGTGACTCATCGGTGATCTCGATACCACGAATCGTACGATTGATCGCGCCCAGCATATCGTTATCGATGACGTAACTTTCCAGACAGCATCCGAGCAGACTCGCATGCATCCCTGCCGCTTCGTAGATCAGGTTGGCGCCGCTGTGCCCGGCCAGCACATTGGTATACGCTTTTTCGTAGCCGGACTGTGCATCGGGAAGTTTGGCATCTGCCATACCTGCGGCGATCCCCGTTGGCAGATCGTAAAAACGCCCCATCTGGCCGCAGGCCGCCATCAACACCGCCTGCTCGCCACTGCCGCCGCTCATGGCCCCGGTGCGAAGATCCGAAACAAAAGGCCAGGTTCCGAAGATCGCGGGATGCCCCGGCTTGATCAGGTTGACGTAAACAAGTCCGCCCAGAACCTCGGCCACCTCCTGTACCACCGCCCCGGCCAGTGATGCCGGGCTCGTGGCTCCGGCCTGCCCTGCCGCCAGTAGCAGCACCGGCATGCCACGCTCGACACAGGCCTCTAGCACCCGGCATGCGTCCTCCGCAAAGCGCATGGGCGGAACCACGAAACAGCAGGAACAACTGACAAAGGGCCGCTCCCGCCAGGCCTGCTCACCCCCGGCAACGAGTTCCAACATATCGATTGCCTGGTGTACATGTGCCGGGTCAACGAAACTCGTACCGACATGCTTTGCGGTGCCGGCAATGGACACATAACAGGTGTTGAAATCCATCTCTGCAGGATCCTCGATATCCCGCAGCACCATGGACCGCTGGAAGAAATGAATATGTTCCATCTGGTCGACGATTCGCGCTGCGTCATACAAGTCCTGCGCCATCGACTCGCGATACTCACGCTTGACGGTATCGACAATATGCACAGCCGCACCCGCAGTCCCGAAGTAGGTGCGAGTGCCGGTGAGGTCAAGGTCATAGCGGGAATCCTGGGCATACAAAGTGATGTTTTTTGCACACTTGGCCAAGGCATCCTCAACGAGGGCCCGCGGGATCAGGAGACGCTCATCCTCTGTGAATGTACCGCCTGCTGCGGTCACCCGCTCGATAATGGACGGCAGCGCATTGGCAAAACCGATGGTCTCGAGCGTCTTGAGCGCCGCTTCGTGAATCCGCTCGACCTCATCCTGGGTCAGAGGCTGGTAGCGACCACTGTGAAGACCTGGCCTGACCGGCTTTTCTTCGTCGGGAATCGGCGCCGCCCGCAATGCCTGGCGCGCGGCCCGTCCGCCCAGTCGACTGGATTTCTTTGCCACCCGGTCCCCCCCCGATCGTGTTACGTGGGCCTACCGCCCTTCCAAACTCAACCGCGGCTCAAGCGCGCCTGCAGGTCCTCCAAAAAAGCGGACGGCCCTGCATGCCTCGGCATCACACGGTCCACCATCCGCAGCGGGCCGTCGTGAATGCCGTCTCTGCGCTGCACTGCTCCCCGACTCAGCAGCATCGCACTATGACCGGCCTCCGCCGCCAATCTGATGGTGGCGTCATTGTAATCCCGGTCACCACCGAACGGAATGGAAAAAACAGCGTTTTGATTGACCCCGGGGAAGGTTTCCAAAAAACGACGATTCTCATCTATTTCACGCCACTGCTCGTCATCACTTAGCGATGACAGCACGTAGTGGTGCACGGAATGGCTGCCGTAACTGATTAAGGGATGCGCTTTGAGGCCCTGAGCTGCCTGCGTATAGTATTGCCGGCACTCGTCAATCAGCGGGTCATCTTCGAGGAAGGCATCGAGCACCTCATCGATTCTGATGCTGTTGTTTCTGGGGTCTTTGGTGTAATGATAGAACGATTGTTCCGGATCACGGTGGAATTGCCCGGCAAACCGGGCTTCGAATTCGCCGACGCGCTCGCGCTGCATGATGCTCCGCACCTTGTCGCGCCAGAACAGTTTGCCCTCCATCAGCGAGCGGTTCACAAAGATAGCCAGCGGGATCTGAAGTGCTTCAAAGGCACTGAAGGCCTCATCCACCACGCACTGATAACCGTCGTCAGCCGTTACTGTCGCAAGGCCCCGACGATCCCCGGCGGAGCAGTATTCATCGACTGAAACAAAGTGAAAGGAACGAGACAGCACTTCGAGCTGGCGGAAGAGTTCCTCCGGTGAGATGTTGTGCAGCGCATCACCCAGCAGTTCCGGCGGCGAAGCAAAGGTACCATGATACAAAAGCGCCAATCCGCATTGCTTGGCAAGATCCTGCGCCAATGGGTCGGGGCCGTTCATTGATTTTTCCGATGCTGATCCAAGGGTTTCGCGCTCACTGCCTCCCAACCGAGAGGCTAAACTAAAGCCCCCCGACAGGCAAAAACATTCCCCCATGACCTCCAACCCCTTTCACCTTGGCGCGGCGGAAATATTCGAACACGTCAGCTTCGGACCACTGGTTGACGATCTCGCCCGCATGCACCGGGAAACGCCTGCGGACCTTCGCGACATGCTTTTGGAGCAGCCCGGACAAATAGACAAGGACTACTGCCTGATCCGGGCTGCCTGGCAGGGGGGCTCCGCCCTTGGCGTCAAGATCGCAAGCGTCTTTCCGGCCAATGTATCGCAGGACCTGCCGGCCATTCATGCCGCCTATGTGCTTTTTGACGGCGTCAATGGAGTGCCCGTGCGCTCGATCGACGGGACCGCACTCACTTATCTCAAGACCGCGGCAGACTCGGCGCTCGGTTCCCGGCTGCTGGCCCGGCCTGACTGCCGGCGGCTGCTGATGGTGGGCGCAGGCGCCATGGCGCCCCATCTGATCGAAGCCCACTGCACAGTGCATCCCGAAATTGAGACCGTCCGTATCTGGAACCGCTCTCACAGCCGGCGCGACACATTGGTCGAGACGCTGGCCCGGCACCGCCATGTCGAGGCTACCGACAACCTTGCCGAGGCGGCCGGCTGGGCCGATCTCATCTGCTGCGCCACCATGACTTCTGAACCGCTGATCCGGGGCGAGTGGCTGAGCGAAGGCGTGCATCTGGATCTCGTCGGTGCATTTCGCAAGGATATGCGCGAGGCCGACGACGAGGCACTGCGGCGGGCACGGCTCTTCGTCGACTCGCGCAACACCACCATTGGCGAAATTGGCGAGTTGGTGATCCCCATGAACGCCGGCGTGATTTCCGAGGATGACGTCCTGGCTGATCTTTATGATTTATGCGCCGATACCAAGGGCCGGCAAAGCCCCAAGGACATCACCATCTTCAAGAACGGGGGCGGGGGTCATCTCGACCTGATGACCGCAAGACACATACAAAGGCGGTGTGCGTCGGCGTAATCCCGAGTCGCAGTAGCGGGGCTTCAGGGTTTTCTCCCATCGGTCGGGGCATCTGCCGGCTGCAACCGCTCCCAGGTGTCCAGCACGGATTCGGGTGGCTCGGCAAGCAGCAGCTGTTGCTGATCGTTCGCTATCCGGCACACATCCTGGCTCCCCGTAAACTTGTCAAATAAACCCTGGGCCAGGATTGACAGGCCCGCCGTTAGCGCCGCCAGGCCCCAAGTGGCCCCGGTTTTCAGGACACCTTCAGGATCCGCCTGTATTTTTGGATCCAGCAGGGTGCCGCCCACGCGGTAGAAGTTGGTGAGATGGGCTGCCGAGATACCAAATCCTTTGCGGGCCTTGGGGTTGATCAGAAA
>CAYSMI010000034.1:0-12869 GCA_964432165.1 uncultured Acidiferrobacter sp. | reverse complement strand
GTTCGCAGCGCCGAGAATGTCCGAAGAATCGGCGTAATCGATATTCCGACCTTCTATGTGGATTTTGATGCACGGGCACGTGGTGACAGTGACTACCGCAGTACCACCCGCGATGTGCGCCGGCTCATCGGCGAACTTGAAAGTGAAGGCATGGACGGACTGATCATTGACCTGCGGGGTAATGGCGGCGGCGGCCTCGGGGAAGCAATCTCACTTACCGGGCTGTTTATTGTTTCGGGACCGGTCGTTCAGGTTCGTGATGCGCGCGGGCGGACCCGGGTTAACCGTGACCCGAGTGACGACATTGCCTACTCCGGACCGCTTGCGGTCATTGTCGACCGCGACAGCGCCTCAGCCTCCGAGATCTTCTCGGGCGCGATTCAGGACTACCAGCGTGGACTCATCGTTGGCGAGTCCACCTACGGTAAAGGAACCGTCCAGAACCTGATTGATCTTGATCGGTACGCCCAGGATCCGGAGCAACCGCTCGGGCAACTGAAACTTACCATCGCCCAGTTCTTCCGCGTCAGCGGGGCCAGTACACAACATCGGGGCGTCGTGCCGGACATTGTGCTTCCCGGTCGCGGCGCCGATCTGCCCTATGGGGAGAAGGCGCTGGAGAATGCCCTGCCCTTTGCGCAAATCGATTCTACGACCTTCTCGAGTTACTCGGATGAAAACCCGGGATATGACCTCGGCCAACTGCGGGAATTGCACAGCCAGCGCATCCGTAACGATCCGGATTTTGCTTACCTCGCTGGTCTTCGGGAGATTGATATTCCCCTGACACAGGCCACAGGGGTTTCTCTTCTGGAAAGCCAGCGACGAAAGGATCGTGACGAGAGAGAAGCCGAACAGCAACGGATTTTCGACACGCTCAAGCAGGCGCACGGATACGATGGCGACTCAGAGGATTCGGATCGGGAGCTGCCCAGGGATGCTGTTCTGCTCGAATCCGCGCGCGTGCTCGCCGATATGGGCTTCGGCACATTCGGTGGACGTCTGGTTGTCCAAAGGGTGGCTCCGAAGGTTTCGCCCCTTGGCGATGCAGATGCTGATGCCACTTCCGCCGGCCAGTAGCCGCGGCCTTAAGTGTAAGGCGCGATGAACTTCTCAGAATTCGGAAATTTCCTGACCTCCGGCTCGGGGATTCTGACGCTCATGGAAGATATCGACAACGCCCTCACGGGGTCGGCAGAAATGCGGCTTCTGGGAGGCGGCAATCCTGCACGGATACCCCAAGTGCAGAGCGTGTTCCGTAACGCCATGACAGAACTGCTCGCCGATGACGAACGGTTTGAGCGTCTGACCGGAGACTACGACGGCGCAAGAGGCAACGCCCGGTTTATCGATGCGCTTGCGGCGCTGCTGCGTTCACGGTGCGGATGGCCGGTAGGGCCTCAGAACATCGCCATCACCAACGGCAGTCAAAGTTCGTTTTACGTGCTGTTTCATCTTTTTGCCGGCGAATTCAGTAAGGGAAACAAGCGGAAGATTCTTCTGCCGCTCGCACCGGAATACATTGGTTATGCCGATGTCGGGATGGGCGCAGAGTTTTTCCATACCTACCGGCCAACAATAGAACTTCGCGGTGAACGCGAGTTCAAGTACCACGTGGACTTTGACCACCTGGAAATTTCGGATGAGATCGGAGCCATTGCGGTATCGCGCCCTACCAATCCCACTGGGAACGTCCTCACCGACCCGGAAGTCACCCACCTTCGGGAACTGGCTGCCCGACACGGAATTCCGTTTATTCTCGACTCCGCTTACGGCGGACCCTTTCCCAATATCGTCTTCCCCCCGGCCGATAACCTCTGGGATGAGAACACCATCGCGTGCCTCAGTCTTTCCAAGCTCGGGCTGCCAGGTTTGCGCACGGGGATCATCGTGGCTGACGAAAACGTCATCCGGGCGGTAACTGCTGCCAACGCGATCGTGTCGCTCGCTCCAGGCAGCGCCGGACCGGAACTTGTCTGCACCATGGTCGAAAACGGCAGCATCCTGGATCTGTCGGATCATGTGATCCGGCCTTATTACCAGGAGAAGGTAAAGCGGGCAGTCTCCTGGGTCACATCAGCCATGGAGAACCTCCCCTGCCGGGTACACACACCCGAGGGGGCGATTTTCCTCTGGTTATGGTTTGAAGGATTGCCAATCACCAGCGAGGTCCTGTACCAGCGCCTTAAACAAAGAGGCGTGCTGATCATTGCCGGGGAACACTTTTTTCCGGGACTGGATGAGTCTTGGCCGCACCGCCATGAATGCATCCGGATTTCCTACGCACAGGATGCCGAATCAGTTCAGGCAGGTATAGAGATCATCGGTGAGGAAGTGGCACGCGCATACCACGAAGGTGCGGCAAAGTCCGCCTGAGTTTCTCAGATCGTTCTCATTCCGTGAGATCCTGGTAGGTCTGCCAGATCAGGCAAAATACATCTGAAAGATTTTCCCCGCCTGCAGCAATCCACTGATCAAGTTCAGCCGGGTCGAACCAGTCACCCCGGGACATCTCCTCGAGATTCGGCCTTAAGGTCTCGACGGTATCGACCCGGTAGACCCAAGCGAACTCCATCCCGGTGACCGCTGATGCTTCGAGTTTGAAAAGACGTTGCGGTACCCGGTCGAGTGCCAGGCCGACTTCCTCTTCGACTTCGCGAACGCAGCAGTCGTCGTAGGTTTCACCGGCATCCACGTGGCCGGCGACTGAAGAATCCCACATGCCGGGATTCTCTTTTTTATGCAAACCCCGCTTTTGAAGAAACAACTGCTCCTGCGGATTAAAGACCAGCACATGCACAGCACGGTGGCGCAGCCCTTTCAGATGAACTTCATCGCGGCGGCACTCTGCAATCACCGTATCCGATGCATCCACCACAGAAAGGATTTCGGCATCTTCATGAGGGCGGTTCAAGGCGCTGATACCGAATCGGTCGAGATTTCGCGTTGGGGCTGCCCTGCACGCTGAAGCTGCTGCCAGACGGGGTCGATCCACACTGGGGCTTCCGAGGGCGACAAAGTCGGTTTGCCGACAATCAAGTCTGCAGCCCGCTCGGCGACCATAATGGTCGGCGCGTTGAGGTTGCCGTTAGTAATGACCGGGAAAACCGAGGAATCCACCACCCGCAACTGTGCGATGCCGCGTACCCGGCAGCTCGAATCAAGTACTGCGCCAGGATCATCATCGGCACCCATCCTGCAGGTGCAGGAAGGATGGTAGGCACTCTCAACGTTCTGCCTGACCCAGGCATCAATCTCTGCGTCGCTGCACACGGCCTTGCCGGGCGCGATCTCCTCGCCACGGAACCTATCCATCGCGGACTGTCCCAGAATCTCCCGGGTAAGGCGGATGCAGGTACGCCAGTCGTTAATGTCCTTTGCATCGCTCAGATAGTTAAAGAGCACCCGGGGATGCTGGAAGGCATCATCAGACAGCACCGAGACAGACCCCCGGCTCGCGGGTTTGTTAGGGCCGACATGCACCTGGAACCCGTGCCCGTCAAAAGCCGCGCGGCCATCGTAGCGCATGGCCCCGGGCAGAAAGTGATACTGAATGTCCGGAGACTTGACCCCTGCTGAAGACCGGATAAATGCACAGGACTCAAAGTGATTGGTCGCGCCCAATCCGGATTTGAACAACAGCCACTGAAGGCCAATCATGCCTTTGCTGAACATGCCCAACCGGGAGTTGAGCGATATCGGCTCCAAACAGCGGTGCTGAAAATAGACCTCGAGATGGTCCTGCAGGTTCTGTCCCACCCCATCAAGCGAATGCACAACCGGGATACCCGCGGCTTCGAGCACCTTTGCGGGACCGATTCCCGATCGCTGCAGCAAAGTCGGCGATCCAATAGACCCCGCTGAAAGAATCACTTCGGCCCGGGCATAGACCTCAAAAACATTGCCGTCTTTTTCGTAGGCAATCCCGATCGCCCGGCCCTCCTGCAGCAACACTTTTGTAGCCAGCGTGCCGCTGATTACCCTGAGATTCTTTCGCTGGCGAATGGGTCTCAGGTAGGCATGACTCGTTGACGCGCGGCGTCCATTATCAACGGTCATATGCATCTGGCCGAAGCCCTCCTGCTGATAGCCGTTGTAGTCTTCGGTAGCGGGGTAACCGGCCTCGATTCCGGCATCAATGAAGGCGCGGTATAACGGATTAAGCTTCATGTCATTGCCGGCGCATACGCTGAGCGGTCCATTAGCGCCACGATACTGGTCCGCTCCGCGGTACCAGGTTTCAGCGCGCTGGTAATAAGGAAGGCACGAGGCGTAGTTCCAGCCCGCCGCGCCATTCGACTCCCACTGATTGATATCTTCGGCATGCCCCCGGACATACACCATGCCGTTGATCGAAGATGACCCGCCGAGACCCAACCCCCGGGGGCAATCCAGCACCCGGCCGTCAAGGCCGGGTTCCGCCTCACTCTGAAACCCCCAGTTGAAGCGGCGCGTGTTCATCGGCATGGAGAGTGCTGACGGCATCTGGACGATGATGCTGCGGTCGCTGCCTCCCGCCTCGAGCAGAATGACGCTCGCATCCGGATCCTCACTAAGGCGTGCCGCCAGCACGCATCCGGCAGAACCAGCACCCACGATCAGATAGTCACAATCACGCATATATGAAGACGTTTGTTAACCCTGTACCGCCAAGGACCTTCTGACAACCATCATGGGGCTCCGGCGCTCAACAGATTGCTATGATGGTTCCGATTATTTCACGTTTTTCGTGAATCTCTGCTTAGCCCCGGATATCCCACATCCGTCCCTTGCAAAAATCCTGTGGTAGGTTCCTTATTTACGCTAAATTGACGGTGTTATGAAACAACCTCGTCTTCAGATTGCGAATCTTGAAGTGCCCGCCCGTTGCGTTGTGTTCGACAAGGACGGAACGCTGATTGATTTTCATACGGTCTGGGGGCCCAGGCTTGTTCGGGGCGCCAAGACCCTGGCAGCCAAGGCCGGTCTTGGCGATGACTTTCTCAGCCACCTCTACCGGGCGTCGGGCTATGATGCCGACGCTGGCAGGACCCTCGGCCAGGGGCCTCTCGCAACCGCACCACTGCATCAATTCACCGTTATTGTGGCCAGCGTTCTTTTTCAGCACGGACTCACCTGGGACCGGGCCCTTGGATTGAGTGAAGATCATATGGGATCGGCCATGACAGCCACACCAACGGCTCAGGAGATTATCCCCCGGGGGGCAATTGGGGAATCACTGAAACATCTCGTCGATGCGCACATCCCGGCCGTCATCGCAACGACCGATAACCGCCTTGCTACCGAGATCATGCTGCATGAACTGGGACTTGAACCCTTCTTTGCTGACGTCAGATGCGGCGACGATGACGGCCCGGTAAAACCTGATATCGCCGTACTGAGCGCCATCGCACACTCGCAACAGCTTGAGGTTTCTGAACTTGTCATGGTGGGCGACACCGTCAGCGACCTCACGATGGCCCGCAAGGCTGGAGCAGCTCTTTGCGTCGGTATAACCGGCGGTGCGGGAAGTCCGGATGAGTTGCAGCTGCATGCCGACGTCCTGATCGGCGATATCAGCGAAATCCGTCCTGCCCCCGTATTAGGTGATTAGGCGTCCGTCAGTCCGGCTGACGCAAAAAACGCTCCTGAGTGGCCGACTCAATCGTGCCCGAACGCGCAGCACGAACACTTTCAATTGCGGAATCGGCATCCTGTCCGGACATCATCAGCAAACGCGCAGCCACCGTCCCCGTCCGTCCTAAACCCGCAGCACAGTGCAGCAGAATCCTTTCGCCCCTGCACACAGATGAGAACCACTGGGCCAATACCGAATCCTTTTGCGCCGCATCAGACGGGGCGCCGAGATCCCTGACGGGATGGTGCTGCCAACGGAACTGTGTCTTGAACTCCTCTGGTAACTTCGCAACGCCCAGAAATTCGAACTCATGGAGCTCGACGAGGGAAACCACAAGATCCGGCTGCCAATCCCTCACCATCGCAAGATCTTCAGCGAGATCCCTTTGACGATGCACACCATCGCTGTGCTGCTCGAGTCGGCCTGGGCAGCAGCACATGCCTACGGCACCCCCGTCATCCCCAATCGTGACGGTGTTTATCTCAAGCGGGGCGCCGGGGGATTGCATGGCGAATGATGCTTACCAGGACCCCGTGTTCGGCATGGACAGCCAGGGTTCGGCGGGCGCAAGCGACTCACCCTTTTGCAACAGTTCGATCGAGATGCCGTCGGGTGACCTGATGAAGGCCATCCGTCCGTCCCGGGGCGGACGGTTGATCGTCACACCCTGGTCCATCAGACGCTGGCAAAGACCATAGATATCTTCTACCTGATAGGCGAGATGACCGAAGTTGCGTCCTCCGGCGTACTCCTCCGGGTCCCAGTTGTATGTCAGTTCGACCTGGGCTGACTCGTCGCCCGGCGCTGCAAGAAACACATTGGTAAAACGACCCTTGGGCTCATCATACCGGCGCAATTCAACCAGACCCAGTTTGGCGCAATAAAAGTCCAGCGATCCCTCGAGGTCACTGACCCGAACCATGGTGTGAAGATACTTCATGTTTATTGATCTATTTCGCGACGGATATCCGCCATGCCTGGGTACGGGACTCAATACCCCGGCTCAAAAGATAATGCAGAATTTTTACGCCCGCCGCAGTATAAAAGATCATCATCCCCATCGCTGCCGCCGGGGCTATGTCGCCCGCATCATCCATGTTGAGTACCGCAACAGAAGCCAGAGTTGTATGCGGAGAGTATAGAAATACCACCGCCGACACCGTGGTCATCGCGTTTACGAAAAGATAGATGCTGATATCGAGAATTGCAGGCGTGCACACAGGCACTGTGACCCTAAGAAACGTGCGGTAGAAAGGCTGCTTTAGCGAAGCGGCAACGGATTCAAACTGGGCATCCATCTGCTTGAGGGCGGTAGTCGCCGTGAGATGACTCACGGTGTAGAAATGGGTAATGGTACTGATTACCAGTATCGCCATCGTGTGATAGAGGAAGTTCAGCGGATTTGACGGCGAATTAAAGAAAAAGATGTAGGCAAGGCCCAGCACCAGTCCGGGTATGGCCATGGGCAGCATCGCCAGGAACTGGAACGCCCCACGGATGGGGCCCAGTCCCTGACCTTTCTCAACGAGATAAGCGCCCGAGAACACTAAAATCGTACCAAATACCGCCGTGTAGGAAGCCATCTCGATAGAGTTGAAGTAACTGTCCCAGCCCCCGCCGTCCATGAGATCGAACTGATAATTACTCAAACCCAGGCTCAGGTTGTAGGGGTAGAATTTCACCAGTGCCGCGAACTGGCAAACGCCGAGAATCCCGACGATAAAAATGCTGACGACGATCGAATACAACAGCATGAGGTTATCGAACTTTTTGTCGGGGGAAGGCTCCAGAGGAACCGCGCGCGCTGAAAGCAGTGCTATCTGCCTCTTCTGAACGATACGGTCCACCACGAAGGCAAGACCCGCGGGGATCAGCAGCACCACCGAAACGACTGCCCCCATCTCGAAGTTCTGCTGACCGATAACCTGTTTATAGATATCGGTTGCGAGCACATTGAAATCCCCACCTATCACCTTCGGCGCGCCAAAATCGGTGACGGACAGGGTGAACACCACAAATGCAGCGCTGATCAGTCCATAACGCACGCCAGGCAGCGTCACCGTAAAAAATATCCGGGCACTTCCCGCACGAAGTGCGGTCGCCGCTTCATAGAGTCTGGCATCGGCGATCGACAGCGCAGTGATGATGATAATCAGCGCATGCGGCAGCGTAAAAAAGACCTCTGCAATCACGATACCGATGGGCCCGTAAATATCATGGCCGAACAGCAGTTCGTTAATCAGTCCCTGCCGGCCGAAAAGATAGATCAGCGCGATACCCGGCAGGAGCGAGGGAACCAGAATCGGGATCATCGCGACGGTTTTGAACACGGCCTTGCCTGGCATCCTGCTACGGGTCAGCGCATAGGCAAGGACGAAAGCGATCGTGACCGTAATGGAGGTGGTAACAAACCCGATAAAAAGGCTGTTCTGGATCGAATACACCAGAGATGGTGTATTGAAATACGCGAGGTAATTCTCAAGCCCGACGAATCCGCCCTTGGAGTCCAGCGTGCTCTTGGAGAGCATTGCGTACAGTGGAAACGCCAATGCAACAATGAGGTAGACACCAATGACCAGAGTAAACAGCCGCATCGCGCGGTCATCGGAACTCGATTTCCTGCGCAACATTGGCGCAGTTGTGCTGATCGCAACGCCTTTGGCGGTCATCAGGAGTCCAGGGAATAGAGCCTTATCTTCTCGGCTGGAAGCATCACCGAGACCGATGCACCCGGTTCCAGCGAAAGCCGGTGGGTTTCTCCTGTTGAAACATCGGCCTGAAGCCCGGTCTTCCATAGCTCAAGATTCACCGTAACCCGGACAAAAGCACCAAGGTATTCAAGCGATTCGACAACGCCGAGCGCCTCGTTACTACTCCCCGACCCGTCACGGGGATGCAGCTCGACATCCTCAGGCCGGATAGCCAACCGGACCGGCCTCCCCTCACTCATGTTTTCTGTATCGACATCAAGCGTGGCACCTTCACAGGTGCAGTGGCCGGCTGACGCTGTCCTGGCGCTGATGAAATTCATTGTGCCGATAAACTCCGCGACAAACTCAGAAGCGGGGCTCGCGTAAATCTCCTCCGGTGTGCCAATCTGTTCGATCACCCCATGGTTCATCACCACGATCCGATCAGCCATCGTCAGTGCTTCTTCCTGATCGTGGGTAACCATGACGGTGGTAACAGCCAGACGTCTTTGGAGCCCTTTGATTTCCATCCTCAGGTGCGCCCGCACTTTGGCATCAAGAGCCGACAACGGTTCGTCCAGAAGCAGTAGCCCCGGCGATGTCGCCAGTGCCCGCGCCAGCGCAACCCGCTGCTGCTGCCCGCCGGACAACTGGGCCGGATATTTCTTTGTCTGATCAGATAAATCCACCAGCATCAGCAGTTCCTCGACGCGCTTGCTGACTTCATCGCGGCGGGAGCGCCGGCTCTCGAGGCCGTAGGCCACGTTTTTTTCTACTGTGAGGTTGGGAAACAGCGCATAGGACTGAAACACAATCCCAAAGTCACGCTCCGATGGAGGCAGCACGGAGATGTCGGCTCCTGCCTGGGCAATGCTTCCCTGGGTCTGGATATCAAGCCCGGCGATAGCTCTTAACAAGGTCGTCTTCCCGCAGCCGGAGGGACCCAGGAAACAGACAAACTCGCCCTCGAAAACTTCAAGGGAAATATCCCGTAGCGCTGTGAACTGACCGAAATTCTTGGTCAGGTTCTCGATTTTCAGGAATGCTTCACTCATCGTGGTCTGGGTCCGCACGGGCTGATCAAAGGCCCACCACCCACGGGCGGCCAGGGCAATTACAAAAAGAAACGGCCGATCACTGGCTGAACAGCGACCGGCCGTCGATCAGTCGATAGTTTGACTCAGCTCTTCGGTTCCGATTTTGAATCGTAACGCTTCTGCCACTCGGCAAGGATACGTTTGCGGTTCTGTGCCGCCCATTCGAAGTTGTTATCGATCATGGCCTGCGGAATATTGTCCGGGAAATGCTCAACCGGTTTTGCAAGCCGCTGAATGCCGATCACTGCGTAGCCCTCGTTGTACATCTTGTTGGCTTTCTCGGTGACAGACCAATCCACCAGGGTCTTAGCAGCATCCAGCTTCTTGGTTCCGCTGACAATCGCGGTTGCTTCCATATCCCAGCCAATGCCCTCGCTTGGAATAATGATCTCTAACGGAGCACCCGCCGCTTTGGACTTTGCGCCCCGGAAGGCAAACGATACGCCGATCGCGACCTCTCCCCGGGCAGCCTGTTTGCAGGGTTTGGAGCCCGAATGCGTGTAGTGATCGATATTCTGATGGAGCTGATCCATAAAGGCCCAGCCACCTTCTTCGCCGAACATCTGTAGCCAGCTGGATACATCCAGAAAGCCGGTCCCCGACGAATTGGGGTTCGGCATGGCAACGTGGCCTTTATAAGCCGGGTTGGTCAGATCTTTCCAGGAAGACGGCATGGGCAGATTATGTTTTTCCGACTCCACAGTGTTCACACAGACTGCGGCAACCCATGCATCCATACCGGTCCACGCCGGTGGATCGGATTTATCCCGGAACTTTGAATCAAGAGCGTCCAGGCCTTTGGGTGTATACGGGTGCAACATGCCCTCGCCTTTCATCAATAACAGGCTCGTGGCTGCCAGTCCCCAGATGACATCTGCCCGTGGATTCTCTTTTTCGGCAAGCAACTTGGCCGTCACGATCCCGGTCGAATCGCGCACCCAATTGATCTTGATATCGGGATGATCCTCGTTAAATCGTGCTGCGTATTTCTTAAGATCTTCGGCCTCGACCGCCGTATAGACGGTGAGGTCGGTTGCAGCAAAGGCGGTATAGCTGAGCCCTAGCGCCAACGCTGGCACCACACCCCAACGACTCCTAAACAAAATCTTTTTCATCTTTTCCTCCTGTGGATAGTCTAGACACGCTTCAGGCTCTACACCTAAACGTATCCCATCATCGTTTCACACGAATATGACACATCGCCGCATCATCTTAGTGCTTTTAATCACTAGAGACAATATCTGATTCACCCTGCGACACAGGGGTAGATCCATCGGGTTGGCGTTAACGGCTGACACGCAATTGCTTCTTTTCACCGTACCGGGCCAGGGCCAATTGAATCAGTTGATCAATCAACGCCGGGTATTCGATGCCGCTTGCCTGCCAGAGCCTTGGATACATGCTGATCGGGGTAAAACCCGGCATCGTGTTGATCTCGTTGAGGAACACCTCACCGGAAGATGACAGCAGAAAATCGACCCGCGCGAGTCCGGCGCCATCAATCGCGCGAAAAGCCGCAAGAGACATCTCCTGGATGCTGTCGTTTACTGACTTCGAAAGATCAGCAGGCACAATCAACTGGGAACGGTCATCGATGTACTTGGTGGTGTAGTCGTAAAACTCGGCTCCGGGAATAATCTCGCCAATCACGGAGGCTTTCGGATCATCGTTGCCGAGCACCGCGCATTCCAACTCCCGAGCCTGCTCTACCGAGGATTCGACCATCATCTTGATGTCGTAACCGGCCGCAACCTCCAGCGCGGTTTCCAAAGACGTAACATCGTGGACCTTGGAGATTCCGATACTGGAGCCAAGATTGACCGGCTTGACGAACAGGGGATAACGAAACGCGCTCTCGATCCGAGCCAGTATCGATGTCGGGTCGACGTGCCAAGCGCCGCGGCGGACAACAAGATACTCTGTCTGTCTCAATCCGGCATGGGCGAAAACCGCCCGCGCCAGTTCTTTATCCATTCCGACTGCGGATGCCGCAACACCCGCTCCCACATAGGCTGCATCGGCAAGTTCGAGCAAACCCTGAACACAGCCATCCTCACCGTGCGGTCCATGCAGCAGTGGAAACACAACATCGAAACCGCCTTTTTCGACCCCAGTTCCACCCGAACCTACCAGATCGCGCTGGCCAGCACCCAACTGCACAGGCACACCATTGCCGGCTGTGATCTCATCGCACTCCAGCAACTGACCTTCACCGTCATCAAGAAACCACTGCCCTGATCGTGAGATACCGGTAAGGATGACCTCGTAACGGGAGGTATCAATCGCCGCGTAAACGGATCTTGCCGAGATAACGGAAATCTCGTGCTCAGCAGACTGGCCACCAAATACCAGCAATACGCGGGTTTTGCTCATATGGGCCCTTTTACTGTGCGCACGTGAATCCCGGGCTCAGACCAGTGCATCATCAGCGTGCTCTGAGATATAGGTTTCGACGTAGTCGGAAAAGATTATTCGGGTTTGCTGAGTGACATTCCCGCCGCCCTCAGGAAACTCAAGCCGCTCACCGTCAAGCAGCGTCAGCGATACACACGGCATGACCTCGCGGGTTGCACTGGTAATGAAACACTCGGTTGCGTCGAGCAATTCATTGACGTGAACATCCTCTTCAAAACTTTGCATCCCGGTGGCCTTGAGCGCTTGATGGATGTGTTTCTTGGTCAGGCCTTTGAGGTTTCCCGAACCTGGGGTCACGAGCCTTCCCCTGATCACAAACCAGACGTTACTGTTGGCCGCCTCGGTTACAAAGCCATCACGGTTCAGCATGATGCAGTCATCTGCACCGGCTTCTTTAGCCTCGGTAAGCCCCATGATGTTGTTCAGGTAGTTACCGCCCTTGATATTCGGATCGAGTGCGTTGACCGGGTTGCGGCGGACGTTGGGAATCGCCATGTTGACGCCGCGTTCATAGAGGATTGGATCCCAGGACGGCAGTGCTTTGACGATAATGACATAGCGGGTTTTCAGGCTGGGATCTGGATACAGGTCCACAGTCCCCTCACCGCGGGTTATCTGATAACGCACATAGGCGTCTGACTCACCGGACACACCCGCCGCTCTCGCAGTTCGGCGAATCTCTTCCAGAAGCTGTTGCCGCGTCTGGCTGATCCGCATCTGAATCAGCTGTGCGGAGTTCTCCAGCCGCTCGAAATGATCTTCCAGAAAAAGCGGCACTGAACGATAGGTGCGAAATACTTCATAGACCGAGTCGCCATAAAGAAAACCACGGTCGAGAACCGGGATGGATGCCTTCGCCGCATCGGTGATGATGCCATCTACATTGACAGTTGACGCTATCATTAAACGACACGCTCCATTTACTCAAAAATACACGCAACAACGATAGGACAGTACCCTGCCCTGGGAATTAGGTCATCTAAGTTGAACAGCAGTATGATACCGCCCTTTTGCACAGCCTCCGCAACAACCATAGCGGCACCCGGCACC
>CAYSMI010000033.1:0-12955 GCA_964432165.1 uncultured Acidiferrobacter sp. | reverse complement strand
CCAGAGTACCCCGGTAGTGAACCACTACCGTATCATCGGCGGTGGGCTGCGCACCGGTTCCCGGGACCAACACGCTGTAAAAAATCCCGCTGTCGGTTTTGCTGACACCCTCGCGCTGTCCGTACGCCTCACGAAATGACTTGCCGACCCGTTCTGCGGCCTGCGCTTTCTCCATGCTTTTCTCCTCGGCCTGCTGCTGTACCGCAATGATCGCTGCGTCCATCTGTTCCGGGGTGATCGCCGCAGGGGCTCCCGATAGGACATCTTCAATCGCCTGGGCCAAAAACCCCGGGTCCAGGTCAAGCTCATCTGTCATCATCTGCTGCGCGATCTGGGTTCCAATCTGAAAACCCAGCGCATAACTGAACTGTTCGCGTGGGCTCTGCGGCACAGCGTCATCCGCGAAAATTCCCGCAGGCGTCAGCGCAATCGCAAGCCCCAAGGATGGCAAAAGTGTCTTTGTCATAGTCAGTCAGATTTCCGGTTGTGATATGTCTTCAGGAGCATCCAGTCGGTGGTCCGGGATGACGCCCTGCACTTCCAGCGTTATGTGCGAAACCCGTGGGCAACGCTCGCGCAACAGTTGCTCCAGTTCGTCGATTAACTCTTCGGTCCGTTCCAGTGTCGCCTGGACAGCGGCTCTGTCGGCAACATATTCCCGCAATGCTGCATCATCCCGACGCGACTGCGGCAGTGTCGACAGCAGCGCGGTTTCGTGCTGACTGATCCGCTGTCGCAACCCCGCCAGCACCGCTTCCTCACGCAGTTCCACCTCGGCGACGAGCACCGTGTTTTCCTCATCCACGACAATACTTCGAAGGTCGTGATAACGCTCAATCTCACGATGCGCCTTGGAAATAGTATCAAAGATGGCTTCTGCCTCGCGGTCGCGCACATCTGTGAGCAGCCGCATATTGATGGCGCCGAGTATGATGGCGGTGACCCCAAGCATCAGGGCAATGGCTATCGAAAACCCAACATCCCAAATGCCGTTACCGGTCACACGCGTCAACGCAATGCCAAACCCTGCCAGCAGGACCCCGATAACCGCGATGGCATCTTCCAGCAAAACAGCAAGCAGGGTCGGATCTGTGGGACGGAAGAGTTTCTTCCACGCAGAGATGCCCTGCTCCTGGGCACGCCGGCAAAATTCAATCCAGGCGATCCTCAGAACGTACCCTTCAACGACCAGCGCCACAACCAGAACCACGCCTGCCAGCCAAAGCAGATCAAACCTAACGCCGCCCAGTGCAAATTCAGGTCGAGTCGGAATCTGGCCGAGCTCGTGCCAGGCATGCCAGGCATGCGCCAGCCCCAAGCCACAACCAATCGAAAAGAGTCCTATCGCACTCCAGAGATTCCAGAGGTATTTCTTCTGCCCGTGACCAAAAGCGTAACGGGCGTCGGCCCGGCGCTCGCCCTGAACAAGACCAATCAGAAGAAAGATCTGATTGAGCGTATCCATCAGACTGTGCACGGCCTCATTCATCAGGGCCGCAGAGTGCGCAGGCAGGGCCACCGCAAACTTGAGCACGGTCAAAGTCCCGTTACCCACAATGGCAGTCACCACAGCGCGACGGGATCCAGAGGCCATGACGATTAATCCGTTTGGGGGAATACGTTTCCAGACGGTACCCGCCTGAAGGAACCGCACAGTATACTCAGGTCAATCATCAGGAGCGGTAATCTCAAACGCAGGTGAATCCCATGCCTATTGACCGACAATTGCTGGAGATTCTGTGCTGTCCGGTGAGTAAACAGTCCCTGAGCGTGCTGACTGCCGACCAGCTGGAGCGGATTAACCGCCATATTGCATCCGGCGCAGTGACCAACGCTGGCGATGAGAAGGTGACATCCACTCTTACCGAGGGGCTGATCACACAGAACCACCAGCGGATATATCGAATTGACGATAATATCCCGGTGATGCTGGAAAACGAGAGCATTCCGGCCGACCAGTTCGAGGGGCTGTAACCCACAGACGGCAACGGGCCGCTTTTTTCTGGACTGATTCCCCGACTGGACTGATTTCCGGGCAAGTCGTCTCAGGCAGTGTCTGCTGACTCCTGCGCGTAGTGATCCATCAGGATACGCGCCACCTCCGGACGTGCGAACTCCACCGGCAGGTCCTCACCGGCGCCCAGCATTTCACGGACGCGGGTTCCGGACAGCAGCACAAAATCTTCTTTCTGATGGCCAGGTGCATCCCGCATCATGACAACTTTATTCAGCTTCCTGGAGTAAGCCGTATGGTCCGCACGAAATATCTTGATCTCCAGCGCATCTGAAGGGACTGATTCGTCAAAAATCGTCTGTGCGTCAAACGCGCCGTAATAGTCTCCCACCCCCGCATGATCACGACCCACAATCAAGTGTGTACAACCTGCGTTCTGACGGAACAGCGCGTGCAATACCGCCTCGCGGGGACCGGCGTAAAGCATGTCAAAGCCGTAGCCCGTAATCATCACCGAGTTGGGTGGAAAGTACAGGTCGACCATCTTGCGAATCGCGGCATCCCGGACATCCGCGGGAATATCTCCCGGCTTGAGTTTCCCCAAAAGCATGTGGATCAGAATTCCGTCCGCATCGACCGCTTCAAGGGCCATCTTGCATAACTCTTCGTGGGCGCGATGCATCGGATTTCGAGTCTGGAATGCAACGACATTCTTCCATTCCCGCTTTTCGATCTCGGCGCGGATGTCGACCGCGGTACGGAAGGTCTCCGGGAAGTCGGTTTCAAAATAACTGAGGTTCAGCACTTCGATCGGTCCCGAAACGACTACCCGCCCAAGGGAGGCAAAGGTGGACACACCAGGGTGTGTCTTATCGGTGGTCCGATAAACCTGTTGGGCAATGAAGTCCACATCGTCTTGACTGAGTTCCTCTACCGCCTGAACGTCCTGGATCGCAATAACAGGATTGCCGGCCACATTCGGATCACGAAGCGCAAGGCGTGACCCCGGCGCTATATCCTGACCTTCCGTCGTCAGATTGAGTACCGGCACCGGCCAAAACAGGCCTTTGCTGGTGTGCATATCCCGCGCGACATTCAAGGCATCAGCCTTGCCCATAAAACCCTCAAGGGGAGTGAAGTAGCCTGCACCCAGCATTACCGCATTGGACGCGGCGGCCGAACTCAGCATCATGGAAGGCAGAACAGCGGCCTCCTCCTGCAGGACCCTCAGACGTGCCGGGTCATTCACCAGCAGGGGCGTCAGGGAATCACAGCCATGGGGTCTGATCATGTCTTACTTGTCTCCAGAATGGGTGGGGTCTGCAGCCGCTACGACAGCAGTAGCACCGGCAGTACCGAACGCTCCCACGAGAAGACGACTGCACACAGCCACGACTTTGCCAGCAGGCACATTATCATCTTGCCTCACATGACCTGGCCAAATTCTTTTGATTACGCCATAAGAGCAGGCAGCAGGGGTGCAATCGCCTGCCGGGGTCAGTAGATGGCCGCCTAACCTGATAGGGCCAATCGGCGCTTGCGTACGGCGTCAGCCAGTTGAGAGATCAACGGCACCGTCTCCTCCCAGCCGATGCAGCTGTCGGTAATGCTCTGCCCGTAGATGAGCGGCTCGCCTGAAACAATATCCTGGCGACCGCCCACCAGGTGACTTTCGATCATCACTCCCATAAGCCGTCGCTCACCGGCGTGCAGTTGGCTGCAGATGGCGTCAACCACCATCGGCTGTCGCTTCGGATCTTTACCGCTGTTGGCATGATTGCAGTCAACCATCAGTCGGGGGGTCAATCCCGCATCACTCATCAATGATGCCGCAAGGCTGATACTCTTTGCATCGAAATTCGGCTCGCTGCCGCCGCGCAGGATCACGTGGCCATCCTCGTTCCCCGAGGTCGTAAAGATGGCGGAATGGCCATTCTTGGTCAGTGTCAGAAAATGGTGGGCATGGCGCGCCGCACCCACTGCGTCCACCGCGATCTTGAGGTTGCCGTCGGTTCCGTTCTTAAACCCTACCGGACACGATAGGCCCGATGCCATTTCCCGATGCAACTGGCTCTCGGTTGTGCGCGCCCCAATAGCTCCCCAGCTGACGAGGTCTGCGAGGTATTGCGGTGTGAGCAGATCCAGATATTCCGTCCCTGCCGGGATTCCCAGGCCATTGGCGTCGAGCAGAAGCTGGCGGGCGGTGCGCAAACCCTTGTCGATGTCAAAAGATCCATCCAGATCAGGGTCGTTGATGAGACCCTTCCAACCGATCGTCGTGCGTGGTTTTTCAAAGTACACCCGCATGACCAGAATCAGATCGTCGCGGTACTCCTCACGCAACGGCAACAGACGATTCGCATAGTCCATGGCCGCATCCGGATCATGAATCGAACATGGGCCCGTCACGACGACGAGTCGGTCATCGTTGCCATCCAGGACCTCATGAATATCACGACGCGTGGAAGCAACCACATTCGCCGCTTCGGCCGAAAGCGGCATCTCGTTAATGATTGTGGCGGGATTCGCCACGTCCTGTATGTCGACGATGCGCAGATCGTCAGTCTTGCTGGTTTCCACGATGATGGCTTGATGCGTTGTCGGCGCCACCCCCCGGTGGCGCGAAGCGGCGCGCAGTATATCACTGCCGGTAATCACCCGATGTGGATTACTCCTCCTCAGGATGCTCGAAGGATGCCATCAATGATTTCTGCACAGCGGACGGCGCGGGCTCGTAACCGGCAAACTCCATGCTGTAACTTCCCTCTCCCGCCGTGACGGACTTGAGCCTTGACTGGTAGTCACCCATTTCTGCGAGCGGTGCCTGACCGCTGATGACCATCCTGCCACTGCTGACAGCATCGGTGCTCACGACCCTGCCACGACGTGACGATAGGTCACCGGTGATATCTCCCATGTTATCGGCGGGGACTGCAATCTCGAGATTGACCATCGGCTCCAGCACCAACGGCTTGGCGTTTGAAACCGCATCCAGAAAAGCCTTCCGGCCTGCGTTGACAAATGCGACCTCCTTGGAGTCCACCGGATGGTGCTTGCCGTCATACACATTGACCCTGACATCCTGCAGGGGAAATCCGGCGATAGCGCCGTTTTCCAGAACGCTATGAACACCCTTTTCAACCGCCGGGATGAATTGAGAGGGAATCACGCCGCCCACAACCTTGTTGACAAATTCAAAGCCGGCACCACGGGACAGGGGTTCGACCTCGAGAAACACCTCACCGAACTGACCCGCACCGCCCGTCTGTTTCTTGTGTCGACAGTGACCCTTTGCCGATTTTCCGATCGTCTCCCGGTAAGGGATAGAGGGCGTCCCGGTAGTCACCTCAAGACTGTATTGCTCAGACATCCGCTCAATCGCGATCCGCAGATGCAGTTCCCCGGTACCTCGTAGCACCGTTTCGTTCGCCACCGGGTCCCGCTCCACCCTGAGACAAGGGTCCGAGGCAGTCAGTCGAGACAGCACATCCGCAATCTTCTGTTCGTCTCCGCGACTGCTCGGTGTGATCGAAACCCCCGCCATAGGCTCTGGCATGTGCAAAGGCTTAAGGTGAATCAGGTCCTCATCATGCGAGTCGTGCAGGACATCGTCATAGTTGAGACTGTCTATCTTCGAGACCAACAGGATATCGCCGGGAACAGCGGCACTTTGTTCGGTGCTGTCCTTGCCGAGCGGCGCCGAAAGGTTGTTCAGTTTTATGGGTTTTCGGGCGTCACCGACAAAAAGCTGCATATCCTTCTGGATGGTGCCCTGATGCAGCCGGATGAGCGCCTGCCGTCCTACAAAAGGGTCGAACGACACCTTGAACACATGCGCAAGTACGTGAGCCGCCGGGTCCGGGCTAACCGCAACAGACCGCTCATCCTCTCCGAAGCCGTTAAGGAAATGTGGAGGATTGCCTTCCGCAGGATTAGGCAATAGTCGCGTGATGAAATCCAGAAGTTCCTGGACGCCCACTCCGGTGGTGGCAGAGACAAAGCAGACCGGGATCAGGTGGCCCTCGCGCATTGCCTGTTCGAAAGCATCGTGCAGTTGATCCGGAGAAACTTCCCCCTGGTCAAGATAGGTCGCCATCAAGGCCTCATCCACTTCAACGGCCTGATCCACAATCTCCGTATGGGCCGCTTCTGCAGAAGAAAACGCCGGGTCTCCCTCAGCCTTGAAGAAGCAGTCGATCACGCTGGTGGCATCGCCCGCCGGCAAATTTACGGCAAGACACTCCGAGCCGAAGGCTTCCTGCACCTCGGCATAGATTGCTTCCAGATCAACCTCATCCTCATCGATATGGTTAATCACCACCATCCGGCATTGATCCTGATCCTGGGCCCAACTCATCATTCTCCGGCTGGTGCTTTGAATGCCCTGCTGGGCGTTGATGACGACGGCTACTGTCTCCACTGCGGGTAATACACTGAGGGCGGCGCCTACAAAGTCCGGATAACCCGGAGTGTCAATCAGATTGATATGGGCGCCCTGATAGTCGAAGCCTGCCAGGGATGCCGATAGTGAATGACTATGCTTCTTCTCGAGATCATCCCAATCGCTGACGGTGGAGCCTTTCTCTACCAGACCGGGCGACCTGATCGCCCCGGCGGTTGCCAACATCTGCTCGACCAGCGTAGTCTTGCCTGCACCCGCATGGCCGGTAAGCGCCACATTTCTAATCTCGGTTGTCTGATGCGTCATCTGAGCCCTCCTTATGGTTTCCCCGGCTAAAGAGACATAAAGCGTCCACTTATTCCGCGGACTGCCGCAATCCCATTAATCATGGTTACATCGGTAAAATCTTATCACTGAAGAATAGTTATACACTGATGACTATCATGTTATCGAGGTCAAATCAACAGGAGTGCTGGGAGAGGCGCTACCAGAAGGGAAGAGCGGCCTGGGATCGTGGCGGTCCGAGCCCCGCTTTCGACCTCGGACTCGCCCAGATGCCTGAACCGCCAGCGCGGGTATTAATTCCCGCCGGTGGCCGCGGATACGACATTAGCGCGTGGTCGCGGCGCGGTTATCGTGCGATACGCAGGCGCCGCATTGACGGCACCTGATCTCCCGCTAATATTTCCATCGACCTAACCCACAGCGCGGCAATCTGTTACGCTCAACCGGATCACGGTTTACCATAACGGTATCCTTACCGTCCGGCCTTTTGCCAGACAATGTCCGACCAGCACCCGCCAACTCACTTTATCCGCCAGTTAGTGGCTGCCGACATCGAAGCCGGCCGCTATCCACAGGGAATCACCACCCGGTTTCCCCCGGAACCTAACGGCTACCTTCATATCGGGCATGCAAAATCAATCTGCCTGAACTTCGGGCTGGCACGGGACTTTGATGGTCACTGTGCCCTACGATTTGATGACACCAATCCTGATCGCGAGAGTCCCGAATTCGTTGAAGCCATCAAGTCCGATGTCCGCTGGCTGGGCTTTGACTGGGAGGGACGATTACATCACGCCTCAGACTATTTTGAGCAACTGTACGAATTTGCCATTGAGTTGATTGACTCGGGCAACGCCTACGTCTGCGACTTGAGCCCTGATGAGATCCGCGGTACCCGGGGAACGCTAACCGAACCGGGCATCAACAGTCCCTTTCGCGATCGAAGTCGAGAAGAAAATCTTGCGCTGTTTAACAAGATGCGTGCCGGGGCGTTTCCCGAAGGCAGTCGGGTCCTTCGCGCACGCATCGATATGGCGTCACCCAATCTGCATCTTCGGGACCCCACGCTTTACCGGATTCGCTATCAGACTCATCACAACACCGGCGATCAGTGGTGCATCTATCCGATGTACGATTTCACCCACCCTCTGTCCGATGCCATCGAGGGTGTTACCCATTCGCTGTGCACGCTCGAGTTTGAGGACAACCGGGCTTTGTATGACTGGGTGCTTGAACATGTGACAACACCGAGCCGCCCTTATCAGACAGAGTTTTCCCGTCTGGCCCTGGAATACACGGTCGTCAGCAAGCGCCTCCTCACGATCCTGGTCGAACAAAAAGTAGTCAGCGGCTGGGATGATCCACGCATGCCGACGCTCTCCGGCATGCGGCGCAGGGGTTATCCGCCGGAGGCGCTGGTGGACTTCTGCACGCGAATCGGGGTCACCCGCAACCAGCAGAATGTCGAACTCAGTGTTCTTGAAAACTGTGTCCGCGAAGCGCTCGATCCAGGCACACCAAGGGCATTCGCAGTGACCCGCCCGCTCAAACTGGTGATCGAGAATTATCCTGAGGATCAGGAAGAAGACCTGACCGCGCTTAACCACCCGGGCGATGAGTCGCAGGGAACACGTCCCCTGCGATTTTGCCGGGAACTCTACATCGAACACGATGACTTTCTGGAAGACCCACCGAAAAAGTTCTTCCGGCTTGCGCCCGGGCGTGAGGTGAGGCTCCGTTATGCTTATCTCGTTACCTGTACAGAAGTCGTTCGCGACCCGTCAGGAAACATTCTCGAGATACGCTGCACCTATGATCCAAAGAGCCGCGGTGGCAATGCACCTGACGGCCGTAAGGTCAAAGGCACCATCCACTGGGTATCTGCCCGGCACAGCGTGAAGGCACAGGCAAGGCTTTATGAGCCTTTGTTTTCCGATCCCGAGCCCCAGTTCTCCTCGGAGGTCGATCTTGGCAGCGCCGTAAATGAGACATCACTGGCGACGCTTGAAGACATACGGATTGAGCCGAGCCTTGCGCTTGCAGTGCCTGGCGCTGTCTTTCAGTTTGAACGGCTGGGCTATTTCTGCGTAGACCCGGACAGTGTTGACGCGATGAACATCTTCAACCGCACCGTTGCTTTGCGTGACTCCTGGGCTCGGACCAAATCCGGTTAAGGGCGCGCTGTCCAGACCCCCGGATCACGCGGGCGCGGTCTGTCTCTGACGTTTACCGGCCCACCAGGTGGAAACCTTTGCCTGTAGAACCAGCGCGCTCGGCGTCACCACCAGTGTGAGAACGGTTGCAAAACTGAGCCCAAACACAATCGACGTCGACAACTGCGTCCACCATTGGGTGGAGGGCGCCCCTTGGGTAACCTCCCGGGTGACGAAATCAATATTGACGCCAAACATCATCGGCATCAGGCCCAGTACCGTAGTTGCGGTCGTCAGCAGGACCGGTCGCAAACGCTGTACCCCGGTCCGCAGAACAGCCTCGACGGGATCACTGATGCTCTGCCGTAGCCGAGCATAGGTATCGATCAGCACGATATTGTTGTTCACGACGATCCCGGCCAGCGCAATCACCCCGATCCCGTTCATGACGATGCCAAAAGGTGACTGGGTAGCCATCAGACCGATCAGCACACCCACCGTGGACATGACGACCGCAAACAGTATCAGCGCCGCCTGGTAGAAACTGTTGAACTGCGTCACCAGTATCAGCGCCATCAGGAACAGTGCCACAAGAAAGGCCTTGCCCAGAAAGGCCTTTGCTTTTGCCTGCTCTTCGTCCTCGCCCTTGAAGGCAACCTGAATCCGGGAATCGAGGGGGTTCTGATCGAGCCAGGCCTGTAACTCGCGCAACTTGTCATCTGCGAGGACCCCTTCATCGACATCCGCCTTCACGGTAATGACCCGAAGGCCATCGACCCGCTTCAGCAGACCGGTTTTCTGCCGGGCCTCGCGCCTGACGAAGTTCGACACCGGAACCGCCCCCGATGCGGTGTTTATCCGTACGGCATTCAGGCCTGTGACTGTGCGATCCATTGTCGGAAAGCGAACCCGGATATCGATCTCGTCCTCACTGTCATCGGGACGATACTCCCCGATCTTGTACCCCCCGGTGGTCATCTGAATGGTGTTGCCGATCCCGCCGATATCGATGCCGTATTTCGCAGCCTGTGCGCGATCCACCGCGAGCGTCCAGTCAATGCCCGGCAATGGACGGGAATCCTCGATACTGTTCAAGCCGCTCATCGCATCAAACTGGGCTCTTGCTTTTGCCGCAGCTCCTTCCAGCAGTTCCGGATAGACAGAGGAAAGCTGCAGCTGCAGAGGCTTTCCGACCGGGGGGCCGCCTTCTTCTTTGCGAAGATCGATGATCACGCCGGAAAGGTCCTGCAGCCTTTGGTCAAGAGTGTCGAAGATTTCACTGACGCGGGGTCGAAGACGCCAGTCGGCGAACTCGAGCGAAACGGATCCGACAATATCCTCTGCTTCTTCATTATTCTTGCCGGCGCCCACGTGGGTATAGAAGGTGCGTATACCCGCCACGTCCAGTACTCGCCGCTCAACGGCGCGCATCATCTCGTCCTGCTCCGAGATAGAAAGGTTGCCCCGGGCCCGCACCTGAATCTGGGCGTTATCCGGCTCTACGTCGGGAAAGAATTCCACGCCCGGGCCTATAGCACCATACAGAAAGAACACGCCGATCAGTGACCCCACTGCCGCCATCAGAACCCAGCCCGGCCGCTTCACCGCACGGGTCAGCAGTGACAGATAGCGGCCGGTAAAGCCGTCAACGCTATTGAGGTCGCCCTTCTCGCCTGCGAGCAGGGTTCGCAGGGCCCGCTCACTGATTGTGGTTTTCTTGCCGATCAGTCCGCCAATAGTAGGGACGAAAACCAGCGCCATCAGCAATGAGGCAATCAGCGTAATCAACACAGTCATCGGGAGATACTTCATGAACTCCCCGACCACACCCGGCCAGAACACCAGCGGCAAAAACGCAGCCAGGGTCGTCGCCGTTGACGCAATAATGGGAGGGGCCATCCTTCCGGAAGCCTGCAGGTAGGCCTGATGCCGGGACAGTCCTTCGCTCAGTTTGCGGTCCGCAAATTCGGTAACGACGATGGCTCCGTCCACCAGCATACCGACAGCAAGGATCAGGCTGAACAGCACCACGATATTGAGCGACACATCCAGCAGGAAGAGGGTCAGCAAAGCAGCCAAAAATGATCCAGGGATCGCGATGCCGACCAGAAGTCCGCTGCGCACACCCAAGGCCGAAATCACCACTACCATCACCAGAATCACTGCACTGATAACGCTGTTCTGCAGTTCATTCAGCATGGTCCGGATCTGGTCCGACCGATCCTGTGAGTAGCTGACCTCAACCGTCTCACGCAGGGTCCGCGGCCACTGCGCCTGCTTGTCGTTAACCACTGCACGGACCTGCTCAATGGTCGCGATGACGTTTTCTCCGGAGCGCTTGGACACCTCAAGCGCGACCGCCGTTTTTCCGTTGACCCGGGCAAAGGTCGCCGGATCGCGGAAGGTTCTCCGCACGTCGGCGATATCACTCACCCGGACCACGGCATCACCGTCTACCAGAACCGGCAGGTCAGCGATATCCCGGACGCTCTCGAATAATCCCGGCACCTTGATCGAAAATCGGCCTCTGCCGGTATCCTGAACGCCGGCTGCAACCAGCATGTTCGAACTCTTCACGGTGGCTGCCGCCAAAGCCGGGTCCAGCCCGTAACTCTCCAGCCTCAGTGGGTCGACGATCACCTCGACCACTTCATCCCGATTCCCGGCGATATTGACTTCGAGTACTTGCGCAATTCCCTCGATCTCGTCCTTGAGTTCCCGGGCGAGCCGATACAGCGCACGATCGGGTGCATCGCCAGACAGAATGATCACCACAACGGGAAACAGGCTGAAGTTGACTTCGTGGACTTCAGGGTCATCCGTCGCCATCGGCAGATTCCCTTTGGCAAGATCAACGCCCTCACGGACATCCGTCAGCGCAGCGTCAGCATCAAAGCCCGCATCAAACTCAAGCAACACGTTGGCGCCGCCTTCATAACCCGTCGAGCGCAGTTCCTTAATGCCTTCAATCGACTTGAGTTCCTGCTCCATGGGTCGGATCAGCAGGCGCTCGGCATCCTCGGGCGAGATACCATCGTGACTGATCGTCACATAAATGATCGGAATATCAATGTCCGGCTCGGACTCCTTGGGGATATCCTGATAAGCGATCGACCCGGCTATCAGAATAAAAAACAGAACGGCCAGTACCGTTCGCGAATACCCAAAAGCGGTGCCGATGAGTGACATTATCGTCAGCAGGCGCTATTGCACACTGCGGCTCACGGTTACCCGCTGTCCTGCTGACACAAACTCGTGACCTACTGTAATCAGTTCGACGATCTCGGGCAGACCACCCAGCCACATCCCTTCGGGACTATCTGCGATCAGTTCCACTGGAACAAAGCGGACTGTGGCGCTTCCATCAATAATCTTGACGCCTACACGTCCTTCGTCGTCCAGGGTCAGTACCGCCG
The DNA here is from genome assembly GCA_964432165.1 of uncultured Acidiferrobacter sp. GTDB lineage: Bacteria > Pseudomonadota > Gammaproteobacteria > Arenicellales > UBA868 > UBA868. Next base: position 745 of record CAYSMI010000033.1, on the reverse strand, counting down.
GGCTGAGGCGATGTCCACGCCGGTCACCGAGATTGAGCCTAATCTTCGCTGTCATCCCCGCCAAGATCGACAGGTCCGGATTATCCGCAGTGACCTCGATAAGAAAGGTACGGGTCGCGCTGTCGCTCGCACGCGAGATAAAGGTGACTTTCCCCTGAAGACGCTGCCCGTCAACGAAGGTCAACTCTGTGGGCATGCCGAGGCGCACCCGGGAAACGTCGCGCTCGGAAATCTGGCCCTGGACTTTGAGTTTCGACAGATCCAGCAGCCGGAAGGCGCTATGGCCAATATCCATGTAATCGCCGACCTGGACAAAGCGCTGCTGTACCACCCCCGCGAACGGTGCAAGCACCTGGGTTCTGCGGATATCCAGGCGGATCGCCTCCAACGACGCCTTCGCCGAATCCAGCAACGCCTGGCTGCGGGTCAGTTCGGTTGCCGACTGGAGATTTTTCTTCGAAAGCTGGGTTGCAGCCTGATATTCGGCCTGGCGCTGCGCCAGCAGTGCTTGCGCCTCGCGCAGCCGAGCTTTGCGATCACCGATATCAATACGCGCCAGCAACTGCCCCTCATCGACCAAAGCACCGGTTTCTGCGGTGAGAGCAACGATTGTGCCTTTGGTCTGGGCAGGGACGCGAACCTGCCGTTTGGGTGCCGTCACACCCATCAGATGCAGCACCTGAGAAACGGAACCGGCTTTCAAGGTGGCTACCTGCACAGACGGCGGCTGCACTGACCCGCCAGA
>CAYSMI010000032.1:11784-13277 GCA_964432165.1 uncultured Acidiferrobacter sp. | reverse complement strand
TCGGGCACCGTTACCCACTCGACACCAAATGTATCGCTTATTTCAGGCCCGTCGGAGAGTGCAAAACGGTCTTTGCCTGACACTTTCAGCGCCTGCAGTTCTCCGCCAGCGAAAGGCTGCTCAGGGCGATCCGGAACATGCCGGTAAATTGCGCTGTCCGGGGTATCCTCGGTGAGGTAGGTGATACCGGTCTTTGCATCAAAGGCCGCGGCCTCGTGAGGAAAACGACCCAGCGCAGGCAATCGATGTGGCGCCTGCAGCGCAGAGGCTGATGCATCACACAAGAACACGTAGCCGTGTCCGGGCGCCCCGGCCTCCTCACAACTCAACCAGCCGTAAGGACTCGGGCCTCCGGCACAGTTACGAGAGGTCCCCGTTAGCACGAAATTACTGGACTGAAGCGCGCCGCTCACTCGATCAATGACCAGCCGGGTGACACCCCCACCACGATTTGGAGAGTAGCCCAGGGCCTCATCAACAGGACTACCCTCATCAATCTCGTGGTTTCGCATAACCACCCAGGTGTCATCGTCGCCGGAAAAACAGGCCATGCCATCGGGAGCAGCGGGTACGCTGAACCCGTCCGCCATCTGATCACCCACCCGCTGCAGCACCCGGTAAGAAAACCCCGGCGGCAGATCAATAATCCCATTCGGATCCGCGACCAGATCGCCAAGCGCCGTAGCGGATCTTCGCGGACGGTAGAGCCAGACCAGAGCACCGGCTACGGCTCCGGCCCCTGCACCGAGAAAGTGTCTCCGGCTCAGCCCTTTTTGCATGACGGCCTCGCTCTGCTAGCCGGGGTTGTCCGGGACGATGACAATCTGCGAGACCACTGCGTGAGGGGGCTGCTCAAGGGCAAAGAGGACCGACCGGGCGATATCCTCTGCCTCAAGACACAACCCGTAATTCTCGTAAAAGGCATCACCCTTCTCAGCATCGGAAAACCGCGTCTTGGCAAAGTCGGTCTTGACCATACCCGGCAGAATTTCAGACACACGGATACCCTGGCCGGCGTATTCTTGGCGAAGCGTATCACTCAGCCCGTGCACCGCGTGCTTACTTGCGACGTAGGCACCGCAGCCCCGCACGCCACTCAAGCCGGCGACAGAACCGAGATTCACAATATGCCCCGACTGACGCTCAAGCATCCCGGGCAGTACCGCCGCCGTGACCTGCATCAGGCCACAGACATTAATCTGAATCGTATTGACCCACTCGGTGACGTCACCTTCATGAAAGTCCCGACGGCCTCCGACATCACTGCCTGCGTTGTTGATAAGTATGTCGATCGACTGCCAGTCCGTCGGCAACTGAGTCATCAGGCCGGCAACGGATTCTGCGTCTGCGACATCCAGCTGCAGGGCGAGAGTAGGACCGGGTAAATCACTCATCTCGGCACGCAGCACTTCGAGTCGGCGCGCGCAGCCAATGACACGAACGCCCGCTGCGCTCAGCATCCTTGCGCTGGCAAGTCCGATACCAGCACTGGC
>CAYSMI010000032.1:0-11684 GCA_964432165.1 uncultured Acidiferrobacter sp. | reverse complement strand
GAACGCCCGCTGCGCTCAGCATCCTTGCGCTGGCAAGTCCGATACCAGCACTGGCCCCGGTAACGAGTGCGGTACTTCCTTGAAGAACGCCCATAAACTCTCCTGTGCTGGCGCTTCACTCCAACCAGCAGAAAGTATAGTGTTCTTCTAACGGGCCGGCAGGTAGCTGGGCGGCAGAGTTTTGAGCCCGGGATTAGGGGACAGCCGTGTCAGGCACGCCAAACCGAACGACGGTTTACCTGCTTCAGTCTACGTCGAGTTCTTTGAGTTTGCGGGTGAGCGTATTGCGGCCCCAGCCGATCCAGCTCGCCGCTTCCTGCTTACGGCCCCCGGTAAAACCGAGCGCTGTGCGTAACAGTACCCGCTCAAAGTCCGGACCCAACTCAGAAAGAACATCTTTTTGTCCCCGGGCAAAACGTTCTGCTGCGGCCTGCTCTAGGAGGCGCTGCCAGGTCTGAAACGATTCGCCGCCGATGGACTGCGTGCTGACATCGGACGGCAGGTCCGCTATGGTCACCGTGCCGCCAGGTGCAAGAACCGTAAGGCGCCGGCAGAGGTTTTCGAGTTCACGAACGTTGCCGGGCCAGGGGGCCTCGCAAAGAAGTTGCAAGGCAGCGGCGTCCAGTCGCTTGGACTCGACTTCAAGCTCGACAGCGGCCTGATTCAGAAAAACCTCGGCCAGGGTGGGAATGTCCTCCCGGCGCTCGCGCAGCGGTGGGAGTTCAATACCGATCACGTTGAGCCGATGGAAAAGATCCTCGCGAAAGCGCCCTTCCTCAACCCGCTTGGCAAGATCCTGATTGGTGGCCGCAATCACCCGCACGTCAGCAGTCAGTTCCTGGTGACCCCCCACCCGGAAGAAGGTGCCGTCTGACAGAACCCGGAGCAATCGGGTCTGAAGTTCCAGTGGCATGTCGCCGATTTCGTCGAGAAACAGCGTACCGCCTGATGCCTGCTCAAATCGGCCGCGGCGCTGTTCCTGGGCGCCGGTGAAGGCGCCTTTTTCATGGCCAAAAAGTTCCGATTCCAGCAGTTCAGCTGGAATCGCTGCCGTGTTGATCGCGACGAAGGGCTTTGCCGAACGCAGGCTGTTGCGGTAGATCGCGCGGGCGACAAGTTCCTTGCCGGTGCCGGATTCACCCGAAATCAGGACGTTCATCTGGGAGCCCGACAATCTTCCAATCACCCGAAACACCGTCTGCATTGCCGGAGCCTCGCCAATGATTTCACTATCGGTCAGGGCTCTTTCGGAATCAGACTCCTCGAGTGCTTTTTTCTGAAGCGCCCGGCCCACGAGCGCAACGGCCTCTTCGAGATCAAAGGGCTTGGGAAGGTATTCAAACGCGCCGCCCTGGTATGCGGATACGGCGCTATCAAGATCCGAGTGTGCGGTCATTACGATCACCGGCAGGTCCGGTGCATCATCACCGAGCACCTCGAGCAGTTCGAGCCCGCTGGTGCCGGACATGCGAATGTCCGTGACAATGACATCAGGCCGTTCACCCCGGGCCCGTATCAGGACATCATCGGCATTATCAAAAAGCGTCGCAGCATACCCCGCGTTCGACAAGGCTTTTTCCAGTACCCAGCGGATCGATGCATCGTCATCGACAACCCAGACGGTCGACTTCGGGCTCATGGCCTGTCCTCAACCGGCAGGAACACCGTAAAACAGGTCTGGCCCGGGCGACTGGCGCATTCGATCAGACCGCCATGGCGGGCGATGATCTCCTGGGTGAGAGCCAGGCCCAGCCCGGTCCCGTCATCCCTGCCGGTTACCATGGGGAAGAACATGCGGTCCATCAGCTTTGGATCAATGCCTGGCCCATCGTCGGTGATGGAGGCCTCGACGGCCAGGCGATGACGCCGGTTATGGATCGTGCACTGACGTCGCGCCCGGGTGCGCAGGCGTATACAGCCCCTGCTCTCCATTGCCTGGACAGCGTTTCGCACAATATTGAGAACCGCCTGAACCATCTGCGCGTGGTCTCCAAGAACTTCCGGAATGCTGGGATCGTAGTCGCGCTCGAATTTAAGACCCTGGGGTATCTCGACCAGCGTCAGTTTGCGGACATGCTCAAGGACTGCGTGCAGATTAAATGGCTCACGTTCCGAGGTGCCGTAACCGCCAGTCAGGCGGTCAACAAGGCCGCTCAAGCGATCCGTCTCGTGGGTAATGATGCGGGTATATTCACGCAATGCCTTATCGTTCAGCTCACCGTCGAGCAATTGTGCTGCGCCGCGAATTCCGCCCAGCGGGTTTTTTATCTCGTGTGCAAGTGCCCGGGCAACCTGGCTGAACGCGCCCTGGCGTTCCAGCAATGTTGTATCGCGGGTCATACGGGCCAACTGATCGACCTGGTTGAGTTCGACGATCATGAAGGCTTTGTCTGAAGCGTGGCCTAAGGGTGAGACGGTGCAATCGATCATGATCTCCTCGGCCCGCATGGGCAGTCGCAACACCTCTTCCCGTAACGTGGTCGTCGCCCCTTGCCCGGCCGCAATCAGTGCTCCCTGCAACGTCATCCCCATGGGCGCCAGTTCGAGCACATCCTGACCGCAGCCACGCTCGGTACTGGTCTCAAGGAGCGCCTCCGCTGCCGGATTCATAAAGCTCACCCGCCTGTCGGCACCGACCAGCAGTACTGCCGCCTTGAGCCCATCAAGAACCTGTCGGCTGACATCCGCCTGTGTGTACTTCATCTGGATCGCATTTGCACCATCGTGGTGCATACTATCCCAACTGAAGCGGGCGCCGTCAAACGCCCACCCTGGGGTCTAAACGCTGTAGTACATATCGAACTCAGCGGGATGCGTTGCCATGCGCAAGCGCTGGACCTGCTCCATCTTGAGATCGATGTAGCCGTCGATCATGTCATCACTCATGACACCACCCACCTTGAGAAACTCACGGTCTGCATCCAGCGCTTCGAGCGCCTGATCCAGGGAGTGTGCGACCGTCGCGATCTCCTTCTCTTCCTCGGGCGGCAGATCGTAAAGATCCTTGTCCATCGGACCCCCGGGATGGATCCGGTTCTGAATCCCGTCAAGACCTGCCAGCAGCAGGGCCGTAAATGCCAGATACGGATTGGCGGTGGGATCCGGGAATCGCACTTCAACGCGGCGCGCCTTCGGGTTGCTGACATAGGGTATCCGGCATGAGGCGGAACGGTTCCTTGCCGAATACGCCAGCATCACGGGTGCTTCGAACCCCGGCACCAGCCGCTTGTAGCTGTTGGTGCTGGCGTTGGTAAACGCGTTCAGGGCACGGGCATGTTTGAAAATACCGCCGATGTAAAACAGGGCGGTCTCGCTCAGGCCGCCGTACTCATCTCCAGCAAAGGTGTTGTCCCCGCCTTTGAAGATCGACTGGTGCACGTGCATGCCATTGCCGTTATCGCCAACCAGCGGCTTAGGCATAAAGGTCGCCGTCAAACCGTGCGCGTGCGCCACATTATGGATGCAGTATTTGTAAATCTGTGTCTGATCCGCCTTGGAAACCAGCGTATCGAAGCGCACCCCGATCTCGCCCTGACCGGCAGTGCCCACCTCATGGTGATGTACCTCTACGCCAAGACCCATATCCTGCATCGCGAGGCACATGCTCGAGCGCACGTCCTGCAGCGAATCAACCGGAGGAACCGGGAAGTATCCGCCCTTTACTCCGGGACGGTGTCCGATGTTGCCATCCTCGTAGTCCTTGTCCGAACTCCAGGCTGCCTCGACCGACTCGATATGGTAAGCCGCGCCCGACATCTCGTTGGACCAGCGCACCGAATCAAAAATGAAAAATTCCGCTTCCGGGCCGAAATAGGCTGCGTCACCCGTGCCGGTGGATTTAAGGTAGGCCTCGGCCCGTTTGGCAATGGACCGCGGGTCCCGATCGTACCCCTGCATAGTCGCGGGCTCGATCACATCGCAACGAAGCAGTACCGTTGTGTCCTGCATAAAAGGATCGATAACAGCACTCGCGGGATCGGGCATCAGAATCATGTCCGACTCATTGATGCCCTTCCAGCCGGCGATTGAAGAGCCATCGAACATCTTGCCCTCCTCGAATAACTCAGCATCAATGACCGATGTGGGCACGGACACGTGCTGCTCCTTGCCATGGGTATCGGTGAAACGAAAATCCACAAACTTCGCTTTGCTGTCGCTGATTAGTTTCAACGCGTCTTCTGCTGACATGTCTTTCGTTCCTCTACGGTGCGCGCGACGGCCGCCGCCGGGATCTTCCCGGCGGATACCGTTGCAGAAAATTCAAAATAAGAGACTGCTGCCTTTAGGGGCAGCAAATTCCGTGCCACACCTTAAGTAAGGGGGATCTTCAGTAAAAGTCCAGTAGAATGCACAATTATAGTGCACATCGGATCAACATGCACCATATTAGTGCTGTTTCGACTGTAGATTGCCATATTCTTCGCCAGTCAGATATCTCGCACCTCATGAGGCATAAGCGCCAACCACGCACCACGGCATTCTTTTCTTCTCTAGCGAGAAAAACATCAGCGCCGGCGTCACAAAACTTGCAGACTCTGTTAACAGCGCAGGAGCAACCCGACGAGAGCCCTTGCGGAGCCCAAATCGGCAACAGGAATGTTCCATAGCCGGAATTTTCGATCTTCTTTATCGGCAACTGTAGATCGGCGAGGTAGTCGGTTAACGACTACTGTCGATGTCTAAATGCTGGCCCGGCGCCCGACTAAGCCGGTCAGGGCCTGCCGTTATAATTCGCTGATTCCACTGCAGCGACGTCAGGAACGAAAACAGTGCATTTTCAGGATCTGATCCTGCGTCTCCAGACGTACTGGGCCGACCAGGGCTGCGTCGTTCTGCAACCCTACGACATGGAAGTCGGTGCAGGCACCTTTCATACCGCGACCTTCCTGGCCGCGGTCGGTCCCGAACCCCTGCGTGCGGCTTATGTCCAGCCATCGCGACGGCCGACCGACGGGCGTTACGGCGAAAATCCCAACCGACTCCAGCACTATTTTCAGTTTCAGGTCATTCTGAAACCCTCCCCGGACGACTTTCAGGACCTTTATCTTGAATCCCTGGAAAGTCTTGGTGTCAGCTTTCATCAGAACGATGTGCGCTTTGTTGAGGACAACTGGGAATCGCCGACACTCGGGGCCTGGGGGTTGGGGTGGGAGATCTGGCTGAACGGCATGGAGATCTCCCAGTTCACCTACTTCCAGCAGGTGGGTGGGCTGGACTGCCGTCCTGTGACCGGCGAGATTACCTACGGGCTTGAAAGAATTGCCCTGTACCTGCAGGGCGTGGACAGCGTCTTCGATCTGCGATGGAACAACAGTTTCAGCTATGGCGACCTTTATCATCAGAACGAGGTGGAGCAATCCGCATACAACTTTAAGCATGCGGATGTCGCAGTATTGCTGCGACAGTTCGAGCACTGTGAGGCCGGCTGTCAGCACCTGCTTGAGCAGAAACTGCCGCTGCCCGCGTATGAACAGGTGTTGAAGGCATCACATACGTTCAATCTTCTGGACGCTAGACACGCTATCAGCGTGACGGAGCGGGCGCGCTATATCGGACGGGTCCGCAATCTCGCTCGCGGGGTCGCTCAAGCCTATTTTGATACCCGGGAAGCGCTTGGCTTTCCACGCGGAGGGTCATCATGAGTGGGGCGGACCTCCTCGTTGAACTCGGTACCGAAGAGCTACCCCCGACGGCACTCAGACAGCTCGGTGAGGCATTCGCCAAGGGGATGGCAGAGACCCTGACGGAAGCCGGCCTTACCAATCAACCCCAGACAACGGGTTTTGCAAGTCCAAGAAGACTTGCGGTGCGGATCAGCCAGGTATCCAGAAAGGGTGCCGATCAGACCAGCGAGCGGCGGGGACCGGCTCTCGCCGCCGCCTACGATGACAGTGGCCAGCCCACCGCGGCGGCCGCAGGGTTTGCGCGCTCCTGCGGCGTTGGGGTGACCGAACTCCAGACCCTGCGTACCGACAAGGGCGAGTGGCTGGTCCACCGTGCGGTGATTCCGGGTGCCCCGGCAAAAGTGCTCATCGGTCCGTGTATCCAGCAGGCGTTGGAAAACCTGCCCATCCCGAAACGCATGCGCTGGGGCAGCGGGACTGAAGAATTCGTACGTCCCGTGCACTGGCTGGTCGTCCTGCACGGTGGACAGGTCGTGCCATGCACCGTCTTAGGTGTTACATCCGGGAGAATGAGTCGCGGTCACCGCTTCATGGGCCAGCAGGCCGTGCGGATCGCATCGGCTTCAGACTACGAGCATAGTCTCAAAAAGAAGGGCGCCGTCATCGCTGACTTTGCGGCACGCGGCGCAATGATCGAGCGGCAGGTAAGGCGTCTTGGGAAAAAGGCGGGCGGTGAGGCCGTGATTGATCCCGCGCTGCTGGAAACCGTAGCCGCCCTGGTGGAAAAACCACATGCAGTGCTGGGCCGTTTTGACCCCGACTTCCTCCAGGTGCCCCAGGAAGCGCTGGTCTCGTCCATGCGTGACCACCAGAAATATTTCCACGTGGTCGACGCCAAAGGCGCACTGCTGCCTGCGTTTATCACAGTCAGCAACATTCGCAGCAGCACGTCCGCCCGGGTCCGCACGGGCAACGAGAGGGTATTAAATGCCCGCCTGGCCGACGCAAAGTTCTTCTGGGAGACAGATGCCGCCCAACCGCTTCGAACACGAGCTGGCGAGTTAAAAAACGTCTTGTTTCACCACGCCCTTGGCAGCCTGGCAGACAAGACGCAGAGAATAGAAAAGTTATCGGCCAGGATCGCCGAGGCCATCGGGGGCCCCGAGCCGGTTTGCATCCGGGCTGCAGCCCTGTGCAAAGCCGATCTTGTGACCGGAATGGTCGGGGAGTTCCCTGATCTTCAGGGCATCATGGGACGCTATCTGGCAAGACATGATGGCGAGCCGGCCGCGGTCGCCCGGGCCATCGAGGAACACTACCTGCCCCGGCACGCAGGTGACGCACTGCCCAAGAGCGTAGCGGGACAGGTGCTTGCGCTCGCTGACCGGCTCGATTCACTGGTGGGCCTTTTTATCGCAGCCGAAGAACCCACGGGAGAGAAGGATCCCTACGGCCTGCGCCGGGCAGCGCTTGGCGTCATTCGGATTCTGGTCGAGAAAAAACTCGATCTGGATGTGGCCGCCCTTGTCGAAGACGCCGCCGACAGCTATGCCGCTACCGGTCATCCGGCGGGCGGTCATGCCAAATCGCACTGCATCACCTTCATCCTGGAGCGATACCGGGCGCTCTATGCCACCCTGGGCTTTGCACAGGACGAGATATCGGCAGTGCTTGAAGCCGGCGCCAGTCGGCCTCTGGATTTCGACCGCCGACTCAAAGCGGTATCCCGGTTTCGTCATCATCGCGACGCGCCGAGCCTGACAGCAGCCAACAAACGCATTCGCAACATCTTGAGAAAAAGTGAAGAAGCCATCCCCGCGCAGATCAACCCGGAACTGCTGACCGAGTCCGCGGAGATCGCGCTATCACAAACGATGCTGGAAACCGCGGGTGCAATCGCACCGGCAATCACCCGGGGAGACTACGCTAGCGCGCTTCGTGGCCTTGCCGGCCTTCGTCCCGTCGTCGATGGTTTCTTTGACGAAGTGATGGTCATGTCGCCTGATCCCGCGGTCAGGGCGAACCGTCTCGCCCTGCTGGGACAGCTGAATCAGCTGTTTCTCGGAATCGCCGATATCTCGTTGTTACAGACGCCGGAGTCGGGCAATGCGTGATCAGAGAAACCACTATGATGAGATGCTCGCGGCGGTACAGGCATTTCATGACAAACACCAGTTACGCCGGCACGGCGGCGAGGATCTGCCGTACCGGATCGCACTGATGGCGGAGGAACTCGGCGAGATCTCAGCCTGTGTCACCAAGGGGAAAACGCGCGAAGCGCTGGCTGAAGAGTCTGCCGATCTGCTGATCCTGCTGATCGGTACGGCGATTGCCGGCGGCTTCAAGCTTGACGAGGCCTTCTGGAGCAAGATGGACCGGCTGGCCGAGCGGGAGAGCCGCATCATTGATGGGCGAATCCGGGTCTCGGAATTTCGGGAACCGTAAATGAAACCCGGCCTGGTGATAGTCGACCGAGACGGTGTCATCAACTTTGACTCAGACGCCTACATCAAATCTGTTTCGGAATGGGTTGCCATTCCGGGAAGTCTTGAGGCGCTCGCGAGGCTTTCGCGAGCAGACTATCGGGTTGTTGTTGCCACCAACCAGTCCGGCATCGCGCGCGGCCTGTACGACATGGAAACACTCAACCGGATTCACCAGAAAATGGCCAAAGCGCTGGGTGAACATGGCGGGCAGATCGACGCAATCTTCTTCTGTCCGCACAGCCCGGAGGACGGCTGTGACTGTCGTAAACCCAAACCGGGGCTGCTGCATGAGATCAGTGACCGTCTGAAGGTGGAGCTTGCGGGAGCGCCGGTCGTCGGCGACTCCTTGCACGACCTTGAATGCGCCGACGCCACCGGCGCGCTGCCCATTCTGGTCAGAACCGGCAAAGGGCCGCGGACCTGGCCGAAACTCGAAGCGGCGCAGGCCACAGGAAGCCTTTTGCAAACCCTGGTGTTCGATGATCTCGCCGCCTTCGCTGAAAGCCTGCTCAGGGGCGATCTCGAGAGTGCGATCACGGCTTGTCGTGGGCACGCAAGTTCCGACTAGCACCCCGGTGTTCATTGCCCGATGATCTGGGTCCGCTCCGCCATTTTCTTTGCCGGCATGGCCGTTTCGGCCATCCTCTTCTGTCCGGTCGCCTTGCTTTCCTGGCCCGTGCCCCCGGTCATGCGGATGCGCATCATTGGTCTGTGGGCACGGTTTATCTGCTGGTGGCTGGCCGTGACCTGCGGACTGCGCCATCAGGTGGAAGGTCTCGAGCATCTGCCGGCAACGCCCGGAGTTATCCTGTCAAAGCATCAGTCGGCCTGGGAGACCATCATGTTTCAGGTGATTTTCCCCCCGCAAATCTGGGCGCTCAAACGGGAGGCATTATGGCTGCCGTTTTTCGGTTGGGGGCTTGCGGCAACCAGTCCCATTGCCATCGACCGAAGCACCCCTGTGCGGGCGTTGGACCGGTTGTTGCGCCAAGGGCGGGAGAAACTGGCCGAAGGCCGCTGGGTGGTGATCTTTCCTGAGGGTACCCGCATGGCGCCGGGCGAGCAGGGCGCATTCCACCCGGGCGGTGCGATGCTGGCCGTCAAGGCCGGGGTGGATGTGCTGCCGGTTGCCCATGACGCTGGCCGCTACTGGGCGCGTCGCGGTTTTCTGAAAAAACCCGGCGTGATCCGTGTACGCGTCGGCCCCCCGGTCAGGACCGAGGGGAAAAAAGCGCGCGCGGTAAACGACGAAGCCAAAGCGTGGATAGAAAACGCGATGACGTCGCTTTTGGGTGCTCCGGAAAAACCCGTGGATTCCGGAAAACAAAAAGCCGTTTAGGCCGATTTAGTGGCCTTTCTCATTTAGCGAAACAAGGCGGGCGAAGTCTTCCACAGAGACTTTTTCAGGCCTTGTCTGGGGATCGAGTCCGGCCTCCAGTATTACCGACTCGCTACAGATTCCTTTTAAGGTATTGCGCAAGGTTTTGCGTCGCTGTGAAAAGGCCTGACGGACCAGGGCCTCGAATGCATCCTCAGCGACCGTTGGGCCCAGCGGAGTGGGACGGGGCTTAAACGCGACCACACTGGACCATACCTTTGGCGGCGGCGTAAATGCGTCCGGGCCCACATCAAAAATCAAGTTTGTTTCGAAAACCCGACTCATCATAACTGTCAGCCGACCATAGTCCTTGCCGCCAGGTGGTGCCGTTAAACGTTGGGCAACCTCTTTTTGCACCATAAACACCATTCGATCAATCCTATCGTGCTGCGACAAGAGATGGATCATCAGGGCCGTGGAGATGTTGTACGGGAGATTGCCAACGAGAACGACGTGTCCGTCTGGATGGATATCCCCAAGCACCAAGGTCAGGGCGTCCTGTTCGTGAATCTGAATCTCTTTTTGTGAAGCGTAGCGCTCTCGCAGCATCGGCACCAGATCGCGATCAATCTCGATGAGATGTAATTCATTTTCTCCGGCGGCGAGCCGGTCGGTGAGCGCGCCACGACCAGGACCAATCTCGCAAAGGAGCTCCCCAGGGCGCGGGCAAAGGCTGTCCATGATCCGGTCAATGACAACGCGGTCATTCAGGAAATGCTGGCCGAAGCGTTTTCGGGGCCGGCCGGGACCGGGGCTTTCAGGAACGGCCACCGCTCAAACTAAACGCAAGTTCCACCGCGCGGAGCAGGCTCGCCACCTGTGCCTGGCCGGTTCCCGCAAGATCAAGCGCAGTGCCATGGTCCACGGATGTCCGCACAAACGGCAGGCCGAGGGTGATGTTGACCACCTCGCCAAACCCCGCGTGCTTGATGACAGGCAGGCCCTGGTCGTGAAACATGGTGACGACTACGTCGACTGCTTTCAGGTTCTGCTGAGTAAAGGCAGTATCAGCGGGCAAGGGACCTTTCAGAACGAGGCCCTCGGCGCTCAGCCTGTCAATAACAGGTACGATGACGTCCTGCTCTTCCCGGCCCAGGTAGCCCGCCTCCCCCGCATGCGGATTAAGTCCACAGACGCCAATCACTGGCGCGGGGATGCCAAAGCGGGTCCGAAGGTCTGAATCGACCACCCGCAATACCGCTTCCAGATTGTCGCGCGTGACCGCCCGGGGTACCTCACTTAACGGCAGGTGAATGGTGACGAGTGCGACGCGCAGTTCACCCGTGGCTAGCATCATGACGGGGGTATCCACGCCGGCGCGCTGCGCCAGAAATTCCGTGTGACCGACAAAGTCGTTGCCCGCTTCGATCAACGTGCTTTTCTGAACAGGCGCGGTTACCATGCCGGAGAACGCGCCGCTGAGACAACCGTCTGTTGCCGCTGTCAGCATCTCAATGACGTAGGACGCATTGGCGGTGTCGAGGCTCCCCGGCACCGAAGGCACACTGAGCGCAACGGGCAAAAGTTCTGCCTCGCCGCCGGGAGCGGCCAAGGTATTGTCTTCCAGTGCCAACGGCAGGTTGAGAAGCGTTGCCCGCTCGAGCAGCAGATCAGGATCGCAAGCAATCACAAGCGGTCCGGCCAGTGGCTGCTGCAGTAACTGCAACGTAAGTTCGGGACCGACACCGGCCGGCTCACCGGTTGTCAGCACAAGGGGAGGGGTTGTCATGGCGATCGCGGTTCGGGTTGTCCCCGGCGCCATATCGGCGAGGAGGGCATAGACCGCTTACTGGACGATCTCGCCCTTGTCGTTGTCAACCATCACCGGATTATCAAAGAACTGTATGTCGGGCTTTGAGTACCGCTCGGTGATCCAGGCAATTCGCTCGTCGTCGAACCATTGCTTGGCATTTTCCATTGTGTCAAAGCAATACACACCCCCAGCACGATGACGCTCAAGGTCCGCCAGGTAGTTTTTCCTGATAAGACCCTGGGTATCCCGATACATGGGTGCGGTCTCAAGGAACTTCTCCTTGAGCGAGGCTGCATCGAGATTCGAAGAGATTGGAAATGTGACGAGTACGACAATCATGGCGTCTCCACCGGTTTTTCCTTGCGATACCCCTGGACCTTACTCTACAGTGACTGACTTCGCCAGATTGCGCGGCTTGTCCACATCCGTGCCCTTGATCAGCG
>CAYSMI010000031.1:1730-13383 GCA_964432165.1 uncultured Acidiferrobacter sp. | reverse complement strand
CCATCTGCCCGACAACAAAAGACCGCATCGTCAAAATCCCGGGCATCCTTGCCATCGATCGTTACAAAAGGAAGTGCAGTCAGATCGATGCCAACTTCCGGATGCCCATTGCGGGCTTTACGCGAAACTCGTTCGAGCGCTTGTGCAACCGCTTCAGGCCAGACCGTCGGGATCTGGGCTTGGGCGATGATGTTCTCTCTGACCAACGATGGATCAGAATCAGGGGAAGGCTTTCGTCTTCGTTCGCGACGTTCGTTCGGCATCTTTATTGGTCCCCGCTCATTCCAGGTGCGCACCGGCTATCACGATTGACAAGATTCGTTTCAATGGGTAAGGTTCGCGCCCTTGATCTGGCTACCTTTTCTTCCGGTTTTCCGGAGTTCCTGCCGTAGTTCTCTTTTGCCGAGGTGGCGGAATTGGTAGACGCGCTAGCTTCAGGTGCTAGTGGGGGTAACCCCGTGGAGGTTCAAGTCCTCTCCTCGGTACCAATAAGTCTTTCCGTGGCTGCGGGAAACGCATGTGCATTTTCGTCCGGTCTCCACATCGCGGCTTTGGGACCAAGAGAACTCTTTCTTTTTATGGCGAATCGGTACTGTCCGGAGAAAAGGGATCGCGTAGGAGCATAGTATCCTCGCGGTCCGGCCCGGTCGAAATGATATCGACCGTTACCCCGAGTAACTCTCCGAGGCGATCAAGATAACAACGCGCAGCAGTAGGCAGCCCCTCAATTGTCCTGACGGCGGCTGTCGATTCCTGCCATCCGGGAACCCTCTCATATACCGGTTCAACCTCTTCCAGAACGGCAGCATCCCACGGCGGGTGATGCATTAACTTGTCCCCGAGCTGGTAACCCGTGCAGATCGCAATCTCGGAAAGCCCGTCGAGAACATCCAGCTTAGTGACACACAACGAGTTAACGCTGTTCAACTCGCAGGCACGCCGGGCAAGAACAGAATCGAACCATCCGCAGCGGCGCGGTCGCCCGGTAGTCGCACCAAATTCGTGCCCGCGGTCCGCCAGAAAACGGCCCGTCTCATCTTCAAGTTCTGTGGGAAAGGGCCCCGCGCCGACCCGGGTGGTATATGCTTTCACCACCCCGATAACCACATCCAACATCAACGGTCCCACACCACTGCCGCAGGCCGCGGCGCCGGCCGTCGTATTCGACGAGGTCACATAGGGGTAAGTTCCCTGATCAATGTCAAGCAAAGTACCCTGCGCGCCCTCAAAGAGGACGTTGCCGAAGTTTTGCACAACTTCGTAAACCGCCCGAGCCACATCCCCCGTCATCGGCACGAGTTCTGATGACCATCTTTCGATATCGTTCGCGACGCTGTCAAGGTCGACCGGACTCTCCCTAAACCGCTCCTTGAGCAGAAAGTTGTGGTAATCCAGAAGCTGCCCGACCCGCGCGATACACTTTGCAGGGTCCGCCAGTTCACCGAAGCGGATACCTCTACGCGCTACCTTGTCCTCGTAGGCGGGGCCTATTCCCCGTCCAGTGGTACCGATTGCCTTGCTGCCCCGCGCGCGCTCACGGGCCTGATCAAGTGCGATGTGACTCGGAAGAATGACCGGGCACGCCGGACTCACGGTAAGTCGTTCGCGCGCATTAATCCCGGCTCTTTCCAGGGTCTCCAGTTCCTGGATCAGCGCGTCGGGTGCAACCACGACACCGTTGCCGATCATGCAGTGTACGCCGTGGCGAAGGATGCCGGAAGGTACGAGGTGCAGGACCGTCTTCTCCCCCTCGATAACCAGGGTGTGCCCTGCGTTATGGCCGCCCTGGAACCTGACAACCGCCTCGCAGCGTTCAGTCAGAAGATCGACGATCTTGCCTTTGCCCTCATCACCCCATTGGATTCCGAGGACGACAACCCTTTTCGACATGCGTTCGTCCTGCTTCGTGTTCCGGTAGAACCAGTGACATATGAGGCGCCCCGCGAGGTCCGCCCCAAACGGATTCCTTAGCCCCGGACCATGTACAAAAGCCCCAGTCCCACGACCATCATGGCCAGGCCTCCGATCCTGAGCTGCCGCTCACCGATGCTACCCAGCGCTTCCACCAGAAGTCGGTATCTGGCCGGAGCAGCAAAAGGGATAAGCCCTTCGATGACCAGCACCAGAGCCAGCGCGACGAAGAGGTCCCGCCACTCCACTGGGAGCCGCTACTCCGTGGGCTCAATCGGCGGCGGCGACGCTTGGTTAAAGTAGCGGAAGAACTCGGAATCCGGCTCAATAACGAGCAGGTTATCCGGAGTCGCAAATGTAGTTCGGTATGCGTTCAAACTTCTGTACATGCGGTAGAACTCACGATCCCGATTAAACGCATCCGCATAGATCGCCGTTGCCTCGGCATCTCCCTGCCCCTTAACCTCCTGCGCCTGCTGCTTCGCCTCGGCCAGGATGATCGCTCTTTCGCGGTCAGCGTCTGCCCTAATCCTTTCCGCAGCCTCTGCGCCTCGCGCTCTTAAATCCATCGCCACACGAGAACGCTCCGCCTCCATCCTCTGATACACCCGTTCGCTGATGTCGGGATCAAGGTCGACCCGTTTCAGCCGGACGTCGAGCACTTCGATACCCAAAGAGGCGGTCTCTTCGTTGGTGAGTTCACGGACCACGTCCATGATTTCCACACGATCTCCCGAAATCACCTGCTGCACGGACCGGTTGCCGAACTCACTGCGCAGAGCGTCATTGACCCGCTGCGCAAGACGGTTGCGGGCATTGCTGGCAAGCCCCCCAAGCCGGGTGTAGTAGTTGGTCGCGTTGGTGATCCGCCACTTGACGAAGGAATCCACCACCAGGTTCTTCTTTTCACGAGTGAGGTAGAGCTCCGGGTCTGAGTCCATCGTCTGCACACGTGCATCAAAATACTGTACGTTATTGATAATTGGCGCCTTGAAGTGCAGACCCGGTTGGTCATTCGAGCGTACGATTTCACCAAACTGGAAGACAATGGCTTTTTCACGCTCATCCACATAGTAGACCGTCGAAGAGCCAACCGCGACTGCGATCACCGCCAGGATGATCCACATCATGTTCTTGCCGCTCATTCTGTCAAGCTCCGTAGACGGCTGGAACGCTCCTGCCGCGAGTTGGTGTTATTTCCGCTGAATGATCCGCCGCTAAATCCCGCATCGAAGGATTCCGAACCGGTCGCGCCGGTAGCCGATGCGCCACTGCGTTGTCGAATCAACTGGTCAAGCGGCAAATACATCACGTTATTCGACCCACTATTCTGATCGATCACGAGCTTGGTCGAGTTTCCATAGACCTCTTCGAGCGCATCGATATAGAGCCGGTCCCGGGTAACTTCTGGTGCCTTGGCATACTCATCGAGTACCTGAATAAACCGCGACGCTTCACCACGTGCTGCAGCTATAACGCTAGCCTGATAAGCGACCGCTTCCTGCTCCAGTCGGGCAGCAGCCCCGCGCGCTCTTGGAATGACGTCATTCTGATAGGCCTGGGCCTCATTCTTCAGCCGTTCCTCATCTTCTCTGGCTTTTACAGCATCGTCGAAGGCCGCTTTGACCTCCGCAGGGGGTTGGGCGTTCTGCATCTCTACTGCCTTGATATTGATTCCGGTGTCGTAGCGGTCGAGAATCTGCTGAAGCAAGGTCTTGGTCTCCTGAGCAATCTCCGCCCGCCCGCCGGTAATGACGAGATCCATGGTATTGCGCCCGACGATCTCCCTGACGGCGCTTTCTGTCGCCCCACGAACAACCAGATCCTGCTGCTCTGCGACGTTGAACAACAACTCCCTGGGGTCTTTGATGTCGTACTGGACGGCAAAGTGGATATCGATGATATTTTCGTCTGCTGTCAGCATGAGTGCTTCACGAGGTACACCGGCAATCTGGCTCGAGCGGGTATTCGTGCGATAACCCACTTCCACAGTCCGGATTTGCTGGACGTTCACAATCTCGACGGTTTCTACCGGGTAAGGCATGTGCCATCTGAGGCCGGCATCCTTGACGATTTTGTAGGCGCCAAACCGCAGTTCAACGGCCTGCTGGCCCTGCTCAACCACATAAAACCCGGTTGCCATCCAGAGTCCCACCAAGATAATGCCAATGGGCCCGATCACTTTTGAACTGAACGAGGGCAACTTTCCGCCGCCTTTACGGCCGGAGCCTCCGCCTCCGAAGAGGCCGCCTAATTTTTTCTGCAGGTCCCGAAGGACCTCGTCCAGGTCGGGCGGCCCATTCTGTCCATTACCCTGACCCCAGGGGTCACGGTTATTTGACCCCGGTTGATTCCATGGCATGTGCTATTTACCTCTTGAGTGAAAAATGGTCGTCACCGCAGGAACGTCGGCGGCCACGAACTCCTGCCAGCGAGAATTTTATCACGATCAGGCCTTCGCTCCAGTTGAGGCCGCCTTCACGACTGCAAGGTCGTCAGAACCGGCCGGGGCGAGTTTGACCCAGTAGTCCGGGTCAAAGTCCGGTTCATTTTCAATTCGTCCGATGGTGGGAGCATCGACATTGACGGTGATGAGAATTTCCCCTTCGTCCGTGACAGATTCCCCATTGACCATCGCCAGTGCATAAATACGGGATCGGAGTCGGCCATGACTTCCCGGCAAGCGAAGCATGCAAGGCCGTCTCGCGCTCGACAGACTTTCTGCCAACTGTCTCTGGAGCGCCTCTAACCCGTCTCCGGTTCTGGCGGAAACCCTGATCGCCGGGTTCGTATGCCACTCCCCATTCATGCATCCCGAAGTCCTGCCGCTGGCATCGCTCTTGTTGCGCACAGTTAAAGAAGGGATATGGGTTGCCCCGATCTCCTCAAGGACCTGTTCAACCTGGGCCTCCTGCTCGCGGACATCCGGATGCGAGTCATCGGCAACCCGAAGCAGAAAATCTGCTGAACTCACCTCCTCGAGCGTTGAAAGGAATGCCTGTACGAGAGCATGTGGTAATCCCTGAATGAATCCGACCGTATCTGAGAGGATAACCGGACCAAAACCGGGCAGGTCCAGTCTGCGCATGGTCGGATCCAGCGTGGCGAATAACTGGTCGGCACAATAACTCTCGGCACCAACGAGCCTGTTGAACAACGAGGACTTGCCGGCATTGGTATAACCCACGATAGCCACGGTAGGAATGCGCTCCCGGTTCCGGCGCTGCCGCCGCAGGCCGCGCTGAAGAGCTACCTTCGAAAGCCGGCTCTGCAGGTGCCTGATCCGTATCCCCAACAGACGTCGGTCCGTCTCCAGCTGGGTTTCACCCGGACCTCTTAAGCCGATGCCACCACGCTGGCGCTCAAGGTGTGTCCATCCCCTGACGAGGCGTGTGGACAGATGTCGAAGCTGGGCCAGTTCTACCTGAAGTTTGCCTTCATGAGTGCGCGCCCGCAGCGCGAAGATGTCCAGTATCAGTCGTGTTCGGTCAATCACTCGACACTGTGTCAGCCTCTCGAGATTTCGCTCCTGAACCGGCGAGATCGGCTGATCCACAATCACCAGATCGGCACCTTCCTCTTCTACCAATGCAGCGATTTCCTGAGCCTTACCACGCCCAACAAAAGTGCCGGCCTCCGGAACACGCCGGGTTGCCCCTATCCGACCCGCAATGGTTGCGCCGGCAGACTCCGCAAGACCCGCCAGTTCATCAAAGTCCGTCTCCAACACCCGGCCAACCGAACTTTGATGTACGAGGACGGCACGCTCGGGCTGGTCCCGTCCAGATTGGGAATCGCTGGAGATCGTCAAATCGGTACTAGGTCCGCGCGGCCCCGCTTCGCTACAACCAGGGCGTGCGCCCCGTCAATAAACGAGGTCAGCATTAATCCGTGAATGCCTCTGAGCGGGGACGCAAAAATTACTCTTCCAAAAGGTCAGTCACTTCGTGCTCATCGACATCGTCGTTCCCGTAGGGAATCCGAACTGCCTTGGACGGCACAATCGTCGAAATGGCATGCTTGTAAATCAGCTGGCTTACGCTATTTCTGAGGAGGACGACGAAAGGATCAAACGATTCTACCTGGCCCTGCAACTTGATGCCGTTGACCAGGTAGATGGATACGGGGATTCGTTCTTTGCGGAGAATATTGAGAAATGGATCCTGGAGTGCAGCGCCTCTTTGCTGGTTCATGAGCAAGCTCCTGTCTGGAAAATGGTGCAGGTGGCAGGCGTGACCGCTGTTTCAGCCAAAACAATGCCTCGGCGGTATCCGCCATGAAACAGATCTGCGGAGCCGTCTTCGAGGCTAACGCGGCGCCAGTGCACAATAATGAAAATAACTTATTTTCTTCGTGAATTGATTGTTAACGATTTATCTCTATCGCTCTTGGAATGTAAGGCTCGCGGGTTGATATTTCAACCCTGCCTACCGGCTACAGACACCCCCGAACCTGCCAAATACCCCAGAATCCCTTCAGTCAATCGTGGGTTCAGGGTATCAAACCATACGCACCCGGGTTCGTTGCGCAGCCAGGTGAGTTGCCGCTTGGCAAGACGTCTCGTCGCGGTGCGAACATTTTCAACCATTTCCGCGTAGCTCATTTCCTGATCGAGGTAAGACCAGATTTGCTGGTACCCCACGCTGCGCATCGCCGGGGTTTGACGGGTGCCGGGGAACTGTTCCTTGAGAATGTTCACTTCCTCAACAAAGCCGCCCTGCAACATTTGGTCGAGCCGCTCGGAGATCCTCCGATGCAGCGCCGCCCTGTCTGAAATAAAAAGCACCAACTTCAACACCGGAATACCTCTCGCGGTAAGTCCGTTGGCAGATTCACCGGTTTCGATCGCCTTCCCCGAGAGCAGATTGATCTCCAGCGCTCTCAGGACCCGCTGCCGGTCGTTGGGATCAATTCGCCGGGCCGCGTAAGGGTCAAGTTTCTGCAGCTTGCGGTACATCGTTGGCCATCCCTTTGTGCTCGCCTCCTCTTCAAGCGCAGCCCGTAATCGGATGTCGGCCTCAGGAAGGTCCGGCAGTCCGTCCAGCAAGGCAGAGAAATAAAAAAGCGTGCCGCCGACCAGCAACGGAATTCGTCGCTTACTGAGACTCCGCCGGATCAGTCCTTCAGCGTCGCGCCGAAACTCAGCGGCCGAATAGGGATGATCAATATCCCGGACATCAACGAGCCCATGTGGAAACTTTTGCAGCGTCGAAGATTCGGGTTTTGCCGTTCCAATGTTCATCCCGCGGTAAACCTGTCCCGAATCCACACTGATCAAATCGATTGGCAGACGCTTCGCCAGGGTGATCGCAAGATCGGTTTTCCCTGTTGCCGTCGACCCGGTAAGACAAATCACGGGCAGCGTCGGAGTGGTTACCCGACTACTCTCGGCCGCAACCGGGGGGTCAGCCTTGAGCCTCATGGGATGGGTACCGTGAGCTTCTGGCCAATTTCCAGGGATTCCGTCGTCAGACGGTTCATGCGTTTGAGGTCGCCTACAGTAAATCCCAGACGGGCCGCAATCAATGTTAGAGAGTCTCCCGGCGCCACAACGTAAACATCCGGCTCGCGAACGGGTTTGGGACAACGTGGATCGAGGTCACAGTATGCCGATAAGCCGCGAAAAATCACCCCGGCAATTCGCTCCTGCACCAGCGGATTGCCAAGCGCCTGCTCCTCGGCAGGGTTGGTCATGAATCCTGTCTCGACGAGTGCTGCCGGAATATCCCCGGACTTGAGAACGGCAAAGCCTGCCCGCTCAACATTCGGACTGTGTAAAGGGCCGACTTTGCCCAGTGCCTTGAGTAGGTGAATGCCAAGTTCCCGACTTTCCTTGATTTTCCAGTCGAGTCCCATGTCCAAAAGCGTCCTCTGGAGGATCGGCTCCTGTTCACCGATATCTACGCCTCCTGCAAGATCCGCAGCATTTTCCCGAAGTGCAAGCCATCTGCCCAACTCGCTGCTCGCACCGTCGGTAGAAAGGATATAAACCGAACTGCCTTGGGCGCTGCGACGTTCCGCGGCGTCCGCATGAATGGAGATGAAGATATCCGCCTCCCGGTCCATCGCGAACACCGCCCGCCTGCGAAGGCTCACATAGTAGTCGCCGGTACGCGTCAACACAGCGCGCATCCGGCTATCCCAGTTGATGATTCGCTTCAGGCGGCTGGCAATCTCCAGGACAACTTTCTTCTCGTGCGATCCGTTGACCCCCACTGCCCCCGGGTCTTCGCCGCCGTGTCCGGGGTCAATCACCACCAGATAATCCTGCTCCCGGATGTCAGACGCCTCGATAAACGCGGTAACGGCCGGGCCGGTTTCGGTGAGGTCGATGACCAGGCGGTACGGATAGGACGCGCTCGGGGTGAGTAAAAAGGCTCGATGGTTATGCGGCCGAAGCAGATCCAGCACCACGCGCAGCACCCCCGGCAAAGGGCTGCCGCTGCGAACTTGTTTGATCGGGCCGCCCCCTTCAAAGGGTACCGAAGCCGTGCCCCCAAGTCGGGATTGTCTAAGGTCGATGACGACTCTATCGGGATCTTCGAGGCTGAAAACCTCGTATTTGACCGGGCCGGACAATTCGAGGACCAGGCGGGTTCTATCGGGGCTATGCCAAAGGCGGCTGCCGATCACTTCAATATCGTTTGCATGGGTTGCAGGCGCAAAAAGCAGCAGCCCGATAAGTTCCAGCGCCGGCACCCAGCGCCAAACCCGCTCGGCACTTGGGTTTAGCTTCAGTTTCGCGAGATACAAACCGATCTGCCCAGATCGAGATAGCGCAGATGAATCCGCCAGTTGGGCGAAGGCAAAAAGCCGGTACCCCGGTCCGGCCACTCGACAAGGAGCACGCTTTCGGTATCGCAGCGATCCCGTATGGCAAGACTCTCAACTTCATCAGAGCGTTCGATCCGGTAAAGATCGAGATGATGGACTTTTCCCAGGGAGGTTGAATACTCCTCAACCAATGTATAAGTCGGGCTCACGACAGCGGCATCACTGCCGAGGCCGCCGACAACCCCCTGGACAAAAGTCGTTTTCCCGCTGCCAAGATCGCCCTCAAGGAACACCACCTCCGATAGGCGCAACTCCCCGGCAAAGGACTCGCCCAAAGCCCGCATCTCGTCCGCATTCGCGACCTCATAGTCACCTTCCATCCGTCACTGCTCCTGAAGGCGGCACCGCTCTCAATCGGCCGAGATAAGGCTCTAGATCGGTCGCCATCAATCCGATACCGCCCGCGCGCGCCCCGGCAAGGTCACCCGAGGCAGCATGCAACCAGGTCCCCGCACCCGCGGCCTCATAGGGGTCCACCCCCTGGCCCAGCAAGGCTCCAATCACTCCACTCAGAACGTCGCCCATTCCCGCCGTCGCCATTCCCGGGTGGCCACGGTCACAGACGAGCACCCGCTTGCCAGTCTCGACAACCAGGGTACCTGCACCCTTAAGTACGCAGACCGATTCAAATTTGCGTGCGAGCGTGTCCGCCACGACCGGGCGGTCGCTCTGAACCTCGACCACGCTCAACTGACTCAGCCGGGCCGCCTCTCCAGGATGCGGTGTCATTACAGAGCCCGCCAGGGGAACAGGTTCGCTGGAGAGCAGATTCAACGCATCCGCATCGAGGACCTTGGGTAGTGGATGGTCTCGACAGGCCGCATACAGGGACTTTGCCCAGTCACTGCGCCCAAGACCCGGTCCGATCACGACAGCATCGGATTGATCCAGCAGTGCGGCGACATCACGCGGCTCCTGCGGGGCCGCCACTATCAGTTCAGGGGTATGCGAGGAGACGGCAAGACGGTTGTCCGGATGGCAGGCAACCGTGACGCGTCCTGCACCCGAGCGCAGCGCCGCCCGCCCCGCCAGGATAGCCGCACCGGACATGCCTGGACCGCCGCCGACGATCAGAAGATGGCCTGCGTTTCCCTTGTGGAAGCTCGCATGACGCGATGGCAAAACCTGCCTCACCCATTCTTCTGAGAGACGAAGACCCCAGCAACCTGACCGCTGCTGCTCTCGGGATGCTCCCACCCCTACGCCGAGGTGTTCCAGAACGATCGCCCCACCGTAGTCGGGACCCGATCCTGTGAACATGCCCCGTTTGTTCCGGATAAATGTGATCGTTGCGTCAGCGCTCACTGCACAGGGTAGAGCAGCGCCTGAATCCGCATTGAGGCCCGAAGGCACGTCGATGGCGAGACGTGCGCCGGGGCTTTGATTGATCTCGCGAACAACAGAGACATACGGCTCCCGCAACGCTCCCGTCACACCGATTCCGAGCAACGCATCAACCACCACATCGGCTCCGCTCAGCACCTGGGATGAACGTCCGATCGGCTGAACTCCCGCCGCTTGCGCCTTTTCTTTCGCGCCCTGGGCCTCGGGCGTTGCAGGCGACGCCAAAGCCACAAGATTCACACGAAGTCCTGCCTTGGCGGCAAGTCCGGCGACCACATACCCATCGCCCCCGTTATTTCCGCCACCGCAGTACACGGCAATTTGTTCGGCGTGAGGCCAGCATTGACGGAGGAGTCGGAACGCGCTGGAACCCGCCCTTTCCATGAGCGCCTCCCCGGGGACCCCGTTGGCAATCTGGGCGGCCTCCAGTTCTCGAACCTCGGAAACCGAACAAAGCACATCCTGGAGGCGATTCATCGGGCTATCATAACGTGATGGACAACTTGTCGGAGGACGTACTCGCAGATCTGAAGCGTGATCTCCAACGCTGGTCCAGGGATCTCGGCTTTGACTCGGTCGGGATCTCAGCAGCCGAGCTTGACGATGCGGGACCTGCTTTACAGAGCTGGCTCGCCCGCGGATGGCATGGGGAAATGGAATTTATGGCGCGCCATGCCGATAAACGGATGGATCCCGAAGCGCTGTTTCCGGGTGTTTATCGAGTGATCAGCGTGCGCCTGGGCTACTGGTCCGGGAGGGGACCGGCCGCCGAGGCGGTACTTCGCGATTCGCGCAGGGCCTACATAGCGCGTTACGCGGTTGGCCGAGATTACCACCGGTCCATGCGTCGAAGGCTCCAGAAACTCGCTGATCTCATGACATCCGCGATCGGGCCCTTTGCGTACCGCGCCTTCGTCGACAGCGCTCCCGTGATGGAAAAGCCCCTGGGACAAAGCGGGGGTCTCGGGTGGATCGGCAAAAACACCAACCTGATCGATCCCGCAACGGGCTCATGGTTCTTCCTTGGCGAGATGTATACCGACCTTCCGCTTCCGGTCGACGAGCCCCTGGAAGACCACTGCGGGTCCTGTTCGCGCTGTGCCGAGGAGTGTCCCACGAACGCCCTGGACACTCCCTACCAGCTCGACGCTCGACGCTGTATCGCCTACCTTACGATCGAACACAAATCCTCGATCCCTGAGGACCTGCGTCCCATGATGGGAAACCGGATATTCGGTTGCGACGACTGTCAGTTGGTCTGCCCGCATAATCGCCAGCCTTCCCAGGGAGACGGAATATTCTCTGCCCGGCACGGGCTGGACAATCCTTCGCTGCTGGAACTGTTCTCCTGGACCCCGGAGTGTTTCGAGCGCAATACCCGCGGCAGCGCCATCCGCCGGCTGGGCTATGAACGCTGGATGCGGAATCTTGCCGTAGCGCTTGGCAACGGGCCCGCAGACGAATCCGCGATCACGGCACTCCGGTCCCAGCTTGGCACGATCTCGAACCTGGTGGATGAGCACATTGAATGGGCCCTCCGCCAACTCGAACAGCGGTCAGTAAA
>CAYSMI010000031.1:0-1630 GCA_964432165.1 uncultured Acidiferrobacter sp. | reverse complement strand
TCCAGGGTGGCAGATTCGGCTTGGGATTCAGTGACCGTCGAGGAGCGCACCCGGGTCAACAGCCCGGTTTCCGAATGGGTAGTCTGGTTCCAGTCGTCCATCTCGGAGAGCACCGATTCGGGCTGCTGCAGCGCCAGGACCGGGCCCTGGCCGAGGAGATTGAGATCGGCATCCGTCACCACGGTGGCGATTTCGATAATGTGATCGGCCTGTGGATCAAGGCCGGTCATCTCGAGGTCCATCCAGACGAGGTTCGTCTCGCTTCTGGTCATCGTGGTTTCTCGGCGCTCGACACAGTCACCGGCGCACCTGGGAGACTGACAAGCTCCCTCAGGCAGCGCTTTCCACAGCTTTCATGCTCAGCCGGATTCGGCCCTGCTTGTCCACCTCGAGCACTTTCACTTTAACGATATCGCCTTCGGTGAGTTTATCGCTGACGTTAGCCACCCGCTCGTCGGATATCTGTGAAATGTGGACCAGCCCATCTTTACCCGGCAAGATATTTACAAAGGCGCCAAAGTCCATTAGGCGAACGACCTTGCCCTCGTAAATGGTCCCCGCTTCCACGTCTGCGGTGATCTGCTCAATACGGCGGCGCGCTTCCTCGGCAGCTGACAAATCCGCGGTAGCAATCTTAATGGTGCCGTCGTCCTCGATATCAATTGCCGCTCCGGTTGCTTCCGAGATTGCGCGAATAGTGACACCACCCTTGCCGATGACGTCGCGAATCTTGTCTGTCGGAATGGACATGGTCGTGATCCTGGGTGCATAACGGGACATCTCCTCGCGCGGAGCACTGATCACTTTGTCCATTTCGGCCAGAATATGCATCCGACCCCGCTTCGCCTGGTCCAGTGCCTGTTCCATAATTTCACGGGTAATGCCGTCGATCTTGATATCCATCTGCAGCGCGGTTACACCCTCGGGGGTTCCCGCCACCTTGAAGTCCATGTCGCCCAGGTGATCCTCATCACCCAGAATGTCGGTCAGGACTGCAAACCGGTCACCTTCCTTGATTAAACCCATCGCAACACCCGCGACCGGAGCTTTGAGAGTGACCCCCGCATCCATCAACGCGAGGCTCGTGCCGCAGACCGTTGCCATAGAACTCGATCCATTGGATTCCGTAATCTCCGATACGGCGCGGATGACATAAGGGAATTCTTCGGGAGAAGGCAGCACCCCAAGGATGGCCCGCTTCGCCAGACGACCGTGACCGATTTCCCTCCGTTTGGGAGAGCCTACACGGCCGGTTTCTCCAACGCAGAAAGGTGGAAAGTTGTAATGCAGCATGAACGGGTCACGCCGTTCCCCTTCAAGCGCGTCGATAATCTGCGCGTCCCTTTCTGTGCCTAGCGTGCAGGTCACGATCGCCTGCGTCTCACCCCGGGTAAACAGTGCTGAACCGTGTGTGCGTGGCAGCACGCTGGTCTCGATACTGATCGGTCGAACGGTTTCCCGGTCTCGGCCGTCGATTCTCGGCGCATCCGCCAGAATCCGCCCACGAACGGTTGCCTTCTCGATGCCCTTAATGACGCCTTTCAGGCGCTCTGCGTCGGCGTCATCTGAATCGTCGGAAAGTACTTCGGCAGTGGCTTTGTCCCGCACAGCCGCCATCGCATCCTGGCGT
>CAYSMI010000030.1:0-13436 GCA_964432165.1 uncultured Acidiferrobacter sp. | reverse complement strand
CCCGGTGACGTCGATGCAGAGCAGATGCGGGAGCTGGGACTGCGGTTGTCGGGCACTGCCCACGCCGCCGGTAAAGCAGCGGATTGAGCCCAAGCGCCCTGAGACCGCCGACGCGTTTCAAGCGACCGGAGTCTGTTCTGGTAGTGGTCTACACAGCGGAAGGCGAGACACTTCTGCTGCGTCGAACGGGTAGCGCTTTCTGGCAGTCGATCACCGGCAGTTTGCAATGGCCCCGGGAGACACCTGAGGAAGCAGCCCGGCGGGAACTCTTCGAGGAGACCGGCATTGTGGCGGAGGATGGCTGGTGTGACCGGCAGACGCCTCAACGCTTTCTGATACTCCCTGAGCACCGCTACTGCTATGGCCCGGGGGTCACCGAGAACCTCGAGCATTTTTTTTCACTTTGCCTACCCAGACCCTGCGCGGTTCGGGTCAACTCTGCCGAACATGACCTTAGTCGCTGGGAAAGTCTCCCGGTGGCTGCAGATTTACTGTGGTCGTGGACGAACCGGGCAGCGCTGGCACAGATAGCACAAGAACTGGTGTAATTGCCGGGTAAAAGAGATCAGGCGCGATAACGTAAGGTTGTTTTCGGCGGGGAGAGAAGCACAAGATGGCGGGGCATAGCAAGTGGGCCAATATCAAGTTTCGCAAGGCCGCTCAGGACGCGAAACGCGGCAAACTGTTTACCAAACTGATTCGTGAAATTACGGTAGCCGCCCGTGCGGGCGGTGGTGATAGCGTGTCTAATCCCAGGCTTCGAACCGCAATCGATAAAGCCTTGTCTGCAAATATGACGCGCGATACCGTCGATCGGGCGATCAAAAGAGGGACCGGCGAACTGGAAGGCGTGTCCTACGAGGAAATCCGGTATGAAGGATATGCGCCCGGAGGTGTTGCGGTACTGGTCGACTGCACCACGGACAACCGCAATCGCACCGTCGGAGAAGTCCGGCATCTTTTCGGTAAGCATGGCGGCAACCTGGGGACAGAAGGATCGGTGGCCTATCTTTTCAGCAAGACCGGATTGTTTGTTTTTGCCCCGGGGACGGACGAAGAAGCAGTGATGGAGGCGGCTGTTGGTGCGGGGGCCGATGACGTTGAAACCGCCGCCGATGGTTCTATCGAAGTGCTCGCAGAACCCGAGGCTTTTGATGCGGTCAATGATGCGCTTCAGGGCGCCGGACTCGATCCGGAACTGGCACAGGTTATCGAGCGCCCCTCAAATGAGACGCCTGTGAGTGATGAAGATGCAGAGAAAGTAATGCGCTTGATCGACGCATTAGAGGAGCTCGACGACGTGCAGGACGTTTTTACCAACGCGAGCTTCTCAGAGGAATCGGCTCTTCGCGCCTAGGGTTTATCCTCGATGTCTTCGGAAGTCTTCAGGACCATTGGAATCGATCCGGGCTCCCGGGTGACGGGAATCGGTATCGTAGAGGCAAGAGGTCAGTCTTTGCACTATATTCACAGCGAATGTGTCCGGGTCGAGACGGGATCCCTCGGCTCCCGGCTGGTATCGATTCACCAGCGAATTCAGGAGGCTATCGGGCGTTTTCAGCCGGCAAGCGGCGCGATTGAGAAGGTCTTTGTTTCCGCCAATCCGCAGTCGGCACTGGTGCTTGGGCAGGCCAGAGGCAGCGCTTTGCTCGCGTTGGCTCAGAGTGGATTAGAGGTGAATGAATACAGTGCACTCGAAATTAAGCGCGCGATCACCGGGACAGGCCGGGCAGGCAAGGAACAGGTGCAGCATATGGTGAGGGTTTTGCTTTCCATGGACCGCAAACCGCCACAGGATGCGGCCGATGCGCTCGCCTGTGCGATCTGTCATCTGCATTATGCCAAGGTGCGTCAGCGTCAGGCTGCTGCCAACGCTAGCGAATCTGCCGGGGATACCGGGGGCCTGCAACGATGATTGGCCAGATCAGCGGCACGTTGGTGCACAAGCAGCCACCCCAGTTGATGGTCGATGTGGGCGGCGTGGCCTATGAGCTCGAGGCGCCAATGACCGCTTTTTATGAACTGCCGGATATCGGCAATCGCGTCTCGCTGTTTACGCATCTTGCGATCCGTGACGATGCGCATTTGCTTTTTGGGTTTGCAGATCTTCAGCAGCGGGATGTGTTCCGGGTGCTTCT
The DNA here is from genome assembly GCA_964432165.1 of uncultured Acidiferrobacter sp. GTDB lineage: Bacteria > Pseudomonadota > Gammaproteobacteria > Arenicellales > UBA868 > UBA868. The sequence continues at coordinate 11,298 of CAYSMI010000030.1, read as the reverse complement.
CAAAATCAGTGGGGTCGGGCCGCGGGTGGCGCTCGCGCTCCTTTCCGGACTCACCGCAGACGATCTGGCAGCCTGTGTCGCTGCTGGTGACATTGCCCAGTTGACCCGGGTGCCTGGCATCGGGCGCAAAACCGCTGAACGCCTGGTCATTGAGCTTCGCGACAGGCTGAAGACGGTCTCTGGAACCGGCCTGGGCGTGTCGAGCACGACGCTGACACCACAGCAGGATGCAGTCAGCGCGCTGATGGCCCTGGGGTATCGCGAGACTGAGGCAAATCGGGCGGTGCGCGCTATTGATGTTGATGGCGTGCCTGCCGTGGAAACCCTTATCCGCGAAGCGCTCAAAGGGCTGTCCCGGGAGACGCCATGAGTGAGCATGATCCCCTGATCAACCCAACTGGCGATGATGACTCGAGTCAGGACGGGGCAATTGACCGGACCCTTCGACCGCTGACGCTGGATGAATTTATTGGCCAGCCCAAAGTACGTGAGCAGTTAGGAATCTTTATTGCAGCTGCCAAGGGAAGGGCCGAAGCGCTTGATCACGTACTGGTGTGCGGGCCGCCCGGCCTTGGCAAGACCACCCTCGCACACATTCTGGCCCACGAGATGGGGGCCAGCCTCCGCCAGAGCTCGGGGCCGGTGCTTGAAAAAGCGGGAGACCTCGCAGCCATTCTGACCAACCTTGAGCCGCACGACGTGTTGTTCGTCGATGAAATTCACCGACTGAGCCCTGCGGTGGAAGAGATTCTGTATCCCGCTTTGGAGGACTACCAGCTCGATATCATGATCGGCGAAGGTCCGGCGGCGCGGTCCATCAAGCTGAATCTCCCGCCATTCACGCTAGTGGGCGCCACGACACGGGCAGGGTTGCTGACCTCGCCGCTGCGTGACCGTTTTGGCATTGTCCAGAGACTGGAGTTCTACTCGAGCGATGAGCTTGCACTGATTGTTGAGCGTTCCGCCCGGATTCTGGGGCTTGCCAGTGAAAACGACGGCATCGAAGCCATCGCAAAACGCAGCCGGGGTACTCCGCGGATTGCGAACCGCCTGCTCCGTCGGGTCCGTGATTTCGCTGAGGTCAAATCAGATGGCGTCATTGGCGGCACCATCGCGAATGAGGCCCTGGATCTGCTGGAGGTTGACGGTTTCGGACTCGATGCCTTGGATCGGCGCTTGCTGTTTGCCATCATGGAGAAGTTCGACGGCGGTCCGGTTGGAGTTGAGAGTCTTGCTGCTGCAATCGGCGAGGAACGGGGAACCCTGGAGGATGTCGTCGAGCCGTTTCTTATTCAATCCGGATTTCTGATGCGCACACCTCGCGGGCGAACGGCGACGGCAGCCGCCTACCGGCACTTTGGCTTGACGGCGCCGGCGGGCGATACACCTCAGACCGGCCTTTTCAGCGCTGACAGTTGAAGTCAGGTTGCCATGAAAAGGTCAGGAAATGCTCATTTGGTTGCCACAGGATCCTCAGGTATTTGCGCTAGGGTCGGGTTCGTTCGGATTCCCCGGATAGAGCGCTGATGGTTGGTACACAAGCCTTTATCTGGCCGGTACGGGTGTACTATGAAGATACCGACGCGGGTGGGATCGTGTATTACGCGAACTACCTCAAGTTTATGGAGCGGGCGCGCACAGAATGGCTGCGAAACTATGGCATTGATCTTCGAGAACTCGCAGGCCAAGAGCGCATGATGTTCGTCGTCCGTTCGGCCAAGCTCGACTTCCTCCAGCCAGCCCACCTTGGAGACACAGTGGACGTTTCTGTCGAGGTGCTCCGGCGTCGTCCGGCAAGCGTCACTTTGCATCAGCGGGTGACATCCTCAGGAGAAGTCTTGTGTACCGGTGAGGTCCGGCTTGCGTGTGTCGAGCTACCCTCAATGCGGCCGCGTCCTCTGCCGCCATTTATCCAGGAAGGGGAAAATACCCAATGAACGAAGCCGTAAGAATTGCCATCAGCAATGAGTCACTGTCGATTCTCGACCTGATTCTGCAGGCAAGCCTGCTGGTGCAGTTGGTGATGCTGATCCTGGTAGTGGCATCGTTGGTCTCCTGGACTGTGATCTTTACCAAAGCCAGCACGCTCAAGAAACTGCGCCAGGAGGCGGATGATTTTGAGGCCGAGTTCTGGTCCGGCGGTGAACTGAATGGCTTGTATCGGCGCTGTACCGAAAGCGGAGAAGAACCTGTTGGGATGACCAGCATATTTGTCTCCGGTTATCGCGAGTACAGTCGTTTGGCAGGCAATGCCTCGGTCGAAAGAACCGATCTCGTCGAGGGTGTACAACGCGCCATGCGGGTGGCGCTCAGTCGGGAGATTGAAGTGCTCGAAGCCCGCCTGCCCTTTCTTGCTACCGTAGGGTCTACCAGCCCTTATGTGGGCCTGTTTGGCACTGTCTGGGGCATCATGAATTCATTTCGCTCTTTGGGCGCGATGCAGAGCGTCTCAATTGCAACCGTGGCGCCCGGCATTTCTGAAGCTTTGATCGCCACCGCGATGGGGCTTTTTGCGGCAATTCCCGCGGTCATCGGCTACAACCGGTTTTCTGCCGGCGCTGAGTCCTTGATTGCCCGCTACGACGTATTTGTCGAGGAGTTCGGCAGCATCGTGAACCGGCAGGCCGTCAGCGGCCGGCGTCGCGGATAGGGGCTGAGGTCGGACTGATGCGTCCACGCCGGCATAAGCGCCAGATGAGCGAGATCAATGTGGTCCCGTATATCGATGTTATGCTGGTGCTGCTGGTGATTTTCATGGTAACTGCGCCGCTGCTCATGGAGGGTGTCAGCGTCGAGCTGCCGCAGGCGAGCGCGAAAGCCGTCTCGGAAAAGAGTACTGAGCCGTTCGTTGTGCACGTGGACAAGAACGAGCAGTACTTTATCAACGATGACCCTGAGCCGGTCCAGACACTTCAGGAGATCCGGATCAAGGCGGATATCGTGATGCGCAACAGTCCTGAAACAGAATTCCTGGTCCGGGCAGACAAGAGTGTGCGCTATGACGCCGTGGTCCAGGCGATGGTGCTGTTGCAGCAGGCAGGTGTCCCAGGGGTTGGACTGGTAACCGATTCTTTAGATAACTGATTGCCAGTGCGCCGCACTTCGAGAAACGTCGGCGCCCCCGTGCGGGCATTTATCTATGCGGTTGTTATCCATATTATCTTCGGCGCACTGCTTGGGGTCAGTCTTCTAATCCAGCCGCGCACCGTAACGCCTGCGCCGGCGCGCCCGATACAGGCGAAGGCAATAGATCTCGCTGCGATAGAAAGGGAAAAGCGCCGACTCGAGCAAGAGAAGAAAAAAGCCGAAGCTGAGAAAAAACGCAAGGCCGACGAAAAACGCAAAGCTGAGGAAAAAAAGAAAAAAGAGGCAGAGCGTAAGAAGAAGCTAGAAGCCGAGAAGAAGAAAAAAGCCGAAGCTGAGAAAAAACGCAAGGCTGAGGCGGAAAAGAAGCGAAAGGAAGCAGAGAAAGTCAAAAAGGTGGCAGAGGCCAAAGCTCAGCGCGAACGTGACGAAAGCGAGGCGGTGTCGGCATTCGGGGCTGTGGCCTGGGCTATTAAAGAGCAGGTCAGCAGTAACTGGAGTGAGCCTGGTGATTTTTCCGGCCTGAGTGTCGAATTTCTTGTCAAGGTGGACAGGGAAGGCAATGTGTTGTCGGTGACGATGACCCGCAGCAGTGGCGACGCCCGTTTGGACGAATCGTCAGAAAATGCTATTTTCAAGGCTTCCCCGCTTCCCTTTCCGGGAGAGGCGCGTTTTTACGAATATTTGAAAGAGTTCAACTTTATCTTTAGACCCGAATCATGACCTCAAGATGGTGACCCGAATGAAAGGTTTTCAAAAAGCGCTGGTGTTGCTGTTCGCAGCTGCAACAGTATTCATCCTGCCGGGGGCAGCCACAGCTGCGCTGACGATCGAGATCACCCAGGGCGAGAGATCGGGCACCCCGATCGCTGCCGTTCCCTTCGGGTGGCAGGGCGCGGGTGATCCTCCCGAAGATATTCGCGCTATCGTTGCTGCGAATCTGCATCGCTCGGGACGATTTGAGTTGTTACCGCCGTCGGATTTTTTGAACAAGCCCAGTGAGTTTTCCGAAGTGCGCTACAAGGACTGGCGCCTGATCAAGGCAGAGGTGCTGGTCGTTGGGCGCATTGTTGAGAAAGGCCCTGATCAGTTTGAGGTGAGTTTTCAGTTGCTGGATGTCTATCGGGAGAGGGTTAAGGTCGGTTTGCGCTATTCGGCAACCGCTGCCCAATTGCGGCAGGTGGCGCACCAGATCAGTGACCGGATCTTCTACGAGATGACAGGTATCAAAGGGGCTTTTGATACCCGGATCGCCTATGTCACGATGCAGCTCAGTGAGGGCGGCGATCGTGTCTACCAGCTGATGATCGCTGATTCAGATGGTCACAATGCCCAGCAGATTCTCAACACCACCAATCTGCCCGTATTGTCACCAGCGTGGTCGCCCAACGGTCAGTGGCTGGCTTATGTTTCCTTTTCAGATGGCAGATCGGGGGCTAATGTCTGGCGGCAGGACATCAGTACTGGTACCCGACAGCCTGTCGCCCGCTTTGACGGCTCGGCGAGCGCGCCCGCGTGGTCGCCTGACGGGAAGTCACTCGCGTTAGCAGTAGCTGCCCGGGGCAATACGGATATCTATGTGCTTGGGGTCGCCTCAGGAGAGCGTCGTCGGCTGACCAAACACCAGGCCATCGACACAGAGCCGGCCTGGTCCCCCGACGGGCGATATCTGGTATTCACCTCCGATCGGAGCGGACGACCCCAGATTTACCGGGTGAGCCGAAACGGGGGTAAAGCCGAGCGGCTGACCCGCGAGGGCAAGGAAAACGCCGGCGCTTCCTACGATCCGACGGGCAAACGGCTGGTGATGGTGACGAACCGTGGACAAGGCGCGGGCTACCAGATTGGTGTATTCTATCCCGAGAGTGGTAGAACTGATGTGCTGACAGACGGTACACTTGATGAGTCGCCAACGTTCTCGCCCAACGGTACGATGATCCTGTACGCGACACGTCTGGGAAGTGACGGTGTCCTCGCAGCGGTGTCGGCAGATGGCCGTGTCAGGCAAGTGTTGAAGCTGACCGACGGCGATGTGCGGGAGCCAGCCTGGTCGGCGAGCCGCTAAGGCGGATTGTCGGTATCGGCGAGCAGGTGGGCAGGAACTACAGGGCTACATAAGGGATTAAAGATTAAGGAAGCAGTGCGAGAAAGCTGGAATCAGCTTTTTCGGTCTGAATATAGGAGATTGACGATGCAAAGATTCTGGACGATTTTACTGGTGCTCTTTCTTGGTGTAACGCTGGCCGGCTGTGCGGCTTCCAAGAAAAAAGGCGGAACCGTTGAAGTGGAGGATGCCACTATCGGCGGTAGCGGGGCAGAGGTCGCTACGGATGCAACCGCTTCGGGAGTCGATTCTGACGACACGACCGCCGGCGAGATCATCACCATCGACCAGGACGACGCCGATATGGATGACCCACTGGGACAGCGGGTTGTGTATTTCGATTTCGACAGTTCCAACCTGACTCCCGAAGCGCAACGCGTAGTCGAGGCGCACGCACAATACCTCTTCAGTAACCCCGGGATGGCGGTGGTGCTTGAAGGCCATGCCGACGAGCGCGGTACCCGTGAGTACAACCTTGCGCTGGGTGAGCGCCGGGCAAATGCCGTCAGTGAGATCTTCCAGGCACTGGGTGTTGCCCCGGATGCGATTCGCACAATCTCCTACGGAGAAGAGCGGCCCATATCGATGGGTCAGGATGAGAGTGCCTGGTCACTGAACCGGCGCGTCGAAATTCTTTACTAGCGAAGTTTCCTGCCTTCTTAAAAGCGCCTCGCGCCCGGCGGCAGATGGGTTGGTCGTGAGGCGCGCTATCAGGGTGTCTTACGGTATCCGCATGCCGGGCACAGCCGCGCTCGTGTTGACACTATTTTTCCTCGCGCAGGGTGCTACGCAAGCCCAGGAATTAAATAATAAAAACAACGAGTTAAATATCGACTCGCAACCAGAAGCTGTCGTCCAGTCGGTGGAGGTCGGTTCAGGTTCTGGCACTTCACATACGGTAACGGTTCTCTCTGTGGAGTTGCGCCAGGGGGGAGATTCAACCGCGTCTGGCTCAACCGGTATCGAAGAGCAAAGCGCTTTCGATGGTGCGCTGAAACTGCTTCAGGAAAAACGCTACCTTCATGCGGCTCAAGGATTTGTCGGTTTCCTCAGGGAATATCCGCACAGTGCGCTTGCGGGCGAGGCGTGGTACTGGCTGGGTGAGTCCCGTTATCTTGATCGCGGTTTCGATGATGCGGTTACTGCAATGACGACTCTGCTTAAGTACTTTCCTGAAAGTAGTTTGGCCGGGGCTGCGCAGTTAAAACTGGGTTACAGTTACAACGAGCTGCGCCGATATCACCAAGCTCGGGAAACGCTTAATCGCGTGCTGGAGGATTTCCCTGAAGATGAGACTGCGGTTCTCGCTAAAATGCTGCTTGGGCAGATGGACGCCAAGGGTCACTGAACGCGGTTAGTCCGATTCTTGCCCCCGGTGAAGACTGAGGCGCTTGACCGCTTCCGCGAGATCCCGGGACTTGAGATTGTCGGCAGTTTCGACGAGTAAATCGGCAGTCTTTGAATCCAATGGTCGTGTGGAGGGTTTCGCAATCGGCTCGGATGCCGGGGTTGACGCAGCGCGTGGACGGATCTTGATCACTAGGGCGCTGACCTCAATATTCGCCCGGTGAAGCGCACTCAGTATGTCGTTCTGACGTTGTCTTACAGTATCTCCCCAGACAGGAGTGTCCGCAATGACCTGCCAGCGGTCCTTATCGGGCCGGATGACCGTATGGGCGGCAATGTCTTTTCCCGCGGCTGCCTGCCAGGCTATCTGTTCCGGGGTTGCTCCGGCGACATCGGCACCCTCCTTAACCGCGCGAACCTCGGTGATCAGGTTCCCCATCCGGGTGAAAGAATTATCGGCCATGATAAAATTGAGCGTTTCAGCAGTGTATTTTCTCTTTTTGAAACCAGTGCCTGTAAGGCCACGACCCGTTTGCGACACCGCCCCGCAAACCCTGGTCGCCTGGGCACCCATTTAACCACTTTCGGCAGATCGATTCGATGTTCAGCAAGGTAGCGACGAAAATGTTCGGCAGCCGCAATCAGCGCCTTTTGCGCAGGATGAGCGCTCTAGCCGACAAGATTAATGCCCTCGAGCCAACGCTTGAGGCGCTGTCCGATGAGGAACTCAAGGCAAAAACCGGGGAATTCCGCCAGCGCTCGGCTGAGGGCGAAGGACTCCAGGAGCTTTTGGTTGAAGCGTTTGCAGTCGTCAGGGAGGCATCCCGGCGCACGCTTAAGATGCGCCACTTCGATGTGCAGCTGATCGGTGGGATGGTGCTCAACGACGGCAAAATTGCCGAGATGCGCACCGGAGAGGGCAAAACCCTGGCGGCTACGCTGCCCGCATATCTCAACGCGGTTTGCGGCAATACGGTTCATGTCGTCACGGTGAACGACTACCTGGCACAGCGCGACGCGGACTGGATGGGTCAGATCTACGGCTACCTCGGTCTGTCGGTCGGGGTGGTGATCTCGGGCCAGGACAGTGCGGCAAAGCGTGCCGCCTATGCCTGCGATATTGTGTACGGGACCAACAACGAGTTCGGGTTTGATTATCTGCGCGACAACATGGCCTTTAGCGCCGAAGACCGGGCCCAGCGCTCACTGGATTTTGCAGTCGTCGATGAGGTGGACTCGATCCTGATTGATGAGGCACGTACGCCCCTCATTATTTCGGGGCCCGCAGAAGACAGCAGTGACCTATACGCCAGAATCGACAAGATCATTCCTGCACTCGAACGTCAGGCCCCGGTTGCCACCGAGAGCGATGGTCAGGAGGAAGAAGAAGGCCCGGGAGACTTTAGCGTTGATGAAAAGACCCGCCAGGTATCACTGACCGAAGCCGGCCACGAAAATGCAGAACGCCTGCTCTGCGAGGCGGGCCTGCTTGACGAGGACGCCAGCCTTTACGATGTCGGCAACATCAGCCTCATGCATCACCTCTATGCGGGTCTGCGCGCGCATTCGCTGTTTCAGCGTGATGTGGACTACATCGTAAGAGACGGACAGATTGTCATCATCGATGAGTTTTCCGGACGCATGATGCCCGGAAGACGCTGGTCGGAGGGGCTGCATCAGGCGGTCGAGGCGAAAGAAGGTGTGTCGATCCAGCAGGAGAACCAGACACTTGCCTCTATCACCTTTCAGAATCTCTTCCGGCTCTACAAGCGGCTTTCCGGGATGACGGGTACCGCCGACACTGAGTCGGTCGAGTTTCAGCAGATCTACGGCCTGGAAGTCGTTGTCATTCCCACAAACCAGCCGATGATCCGCGAGGATTTCTCTGACCTGGTGTACCGCACCCAGCAAGAAAAATTCGCCGCCATTATCGACGACATCAAGGCCTGCCGGTCGAGAAATCAGCCGGTCCTGGTCGGGACGGCTTCTATTGAAACTTCAGAGTACCTGTCCGGCCTGCTGAATAAAGACAAGATCGATCATGAGGTGCTGAATGCAAAACAGCACGAGCGAGAAGCCCACATCATTGCCCAGGCCGGCAAACCGGCGGCGGTGACGATTGCCACCAACATGGCCGGCCGTGGTACAGACATTGTGCTTGGTGGCAATGTAGTCATGGAACTTGATGCACTCGATGAAGGCGAGCGGGAGCGCGCAGATCAGATCGAACGCGAATGGCAGGTGCGTCATGAGAAAGTCGTTGAGGCAGGCGGCCTGTATGTGCTTGGAACGGAGCGCAACGAGTCACGCCGGGTGGATAACCAGTTGCGCGGCCGTTGTGGGCGGCAGGGAGATCCGGGAAAAAGCCGTTTTTATCTTTCTCTTGAAGACAACCTTTTGCGGATTTTCGGCTCAAACCGGGTTTCCGGCCTGATGGAAAAACTGGGTATGGAAGAGGGTGAGGCGATTGAGCATTCCTGGGTTACCCGCGCCATTGAGAACTCCCAGAAGAAAGTCGAGGGTCGTAACTTCGATATGCGAAAGCAACTGCTCGAGTACGATGACGTTGCCAACGAGCAGCGCAAAGTCGTTTACGATCAGCGCAATACCCTGATGGCGACGGAGGATATCTCAGAAACGGTTACGGCCGCCCGCACCGAAGTGATTGAAGAAATCATCGATCAATCGATTCCGCCTGAAAGCCTTGAGGAGCAGTGGGATGTTCCCGGGTTGCAGCAGGACCTTCAAACACACTTCGGTATCACACTGCCGGTTGCCGACTGGCTGAAGGCCGATGACAACCTTCATGAAGAGACGCTGCGTGACAAGATCTCCGATGAGATTGCAAAGGCTTACGATAACAAAGTTGGCGCGGTCGGAGAGCCGGTCATGCGGCATCTTGAAAAGGCCGTGATGCTCAAGACACTGGACGAGCAGTGGAAAGATCATCTCGCACATATGGATCACTTGCGCCAGGGGATCGGGCTTCGGGGTTATGCACAGAAGAACCCCAAGCAGGAGTACAAGCGGGAAGCGTTTGAGATGTTTTCTGCCATGCTTAATCAGGTCAAGAACGACGTGGTGGGAATACTTGCCAAAGTGCAGGTCCAGACCGAAGCCCAGGTCACCGATCTTGAAGACCGTCAGCGCCAGCAGGGCGAGGAAAATCGCCAGTATCTGCACCCGAGTTCTGAAGCGGCGGTAGCCGGGGGGGCGGCCGGCCCGGGTCAGGGTGTGGATACGGGTTCGGCGGATTCGGCGGCAGATACCTCACAGCCGTTTGTCCGCCCCACTGCAAAGGTCGGCCGTAACGAGCCCTGCCCGTGCGGTTCCGGCAAGAAGTACAAGCAGTGTCACGGTAAGCTGTAGCCGGGCGGATCGAACGGCGCCGTGGCTTCTCTCAAGCGTTCTGTGCTCGCACCGGGGCGATTCCCCCGGATGCCCGGGATTCCCGGTGTCTCGCTGCAGGCTGCCCGGGCCGGGATCAAATACGCAGGCCGTGATGATCTGCTGCTGGTCACGCTCGGTCGTGGCACCACCGTTGCCGGTGTCTTTACCCGCTCGGCGACCGCTTCAGCACCGGTTCAGTGGAGCAAAAAGGTGGCGGCGTCAGGCAAGGCGAGCGCTATTCTCGTTAACAGCGGAAACGCAAACACTTTCACCGGGTCCCGAGGTGTTGTCGATGTCAGATCAACTGCGGCGATGGCGGGCCGTGTCGTTGGCTGCCGCCGCAGTGATGTCCTGATTGCCTCCACCGGCGTGATCGGCGAGCCGTTGCCGGTCGATCGAATGCAACGTGCGCTGGCAGGCATCCAGCGAGGACGTCGACCGGCTTCCTGGATCCGAGCAGCCCGGGCGATCGGCACCACCGACACCTACCCCAAGGGTGCTGTGCGCCGGACACAAATAGGCGATACCGATGTCTGTCTTTGCGGTATCGCCAAGGGGTCCGGCATGATTGCGCCGGATATGGCGACCATGCTGGCCTTTGTGTTCACCGATGCCCGATTGCCGGCAGCGGTATTACGGACCTTGCTCAAAGAGGGCATTCGCACATCCTTTAACTGCATTACTGTCGACAGCGATACCTCGACCAGCGATACCGTCCTGCTGGCGGCCACCGGCAGCGCGGCGAACCCGGCTCTCAAATCGGCGACGGCACCAGAGCTCAAAGCCTTCCGCAACGCACTCAAGGAACTGCTTACTGATCTTGCGATTCAGGTGGTCCGCGACGGCGAAGGCGCGAGCAAGTTCATTACCGTCGACGTGACCGGGGCAGCATCCCGGTCCGAAGCACGAACGGCCGCGCTTGCTATTGCCAACTCCCCGCTGGTCAAGACGGCCATCGCAGGCGAGGATGCCAACTGGGGCAGAATCATCATGGCAGTCGGTAAGTCCGGTGCGAGACTGTTCCAGAAGCATCTCACGATATCGATCGGCGGTGTCACCATCACCCATGCCGGTGAGCGGGTCGCATCGTATGATGAACGCGAGGTCACGAAGCACCTCAAAGGCGCAGAGATATCGATCGCGGTAGACCTCGGAGTAGGCCGAAGCACGTCGCGGGTATGGACCTGCGATCTGACGCATGACTACATCCGCATCAATGCCGACTACCGAACCTGAGCGAACGCTTGTTGTTGCGGTTGGGATCGCAGTAGATTCGCAGGGGCGCCTTCTGGTCGGTGAACGCCCTGCGGAGAAGGACTACGCCGGTCAGTGGGAGTTTCCGGGAGGCAAACTCGAGCCCGGCGAGGGCGTCT
>CAYSMI010000029.1:0-13608 GCA_964432165.1 uncultured Acidiferrobacter sp. | reverse complement strand
CCAGCCCACCACCAAAGTGTGCGTCGGTATCCCACGCGGCTTGTTCGATCTCTTCTAGATATTGTGCAACCTGAGACTCCGGGGTGCCTGAGACGAAATCCACATTGGCAAAGAGGATCGGCCCTTCCGCGACGGGGAAGAAATTAAAGGCGATCCGCCCGCCCGCGACCCATCCAAAGGTACTTGTCAGGATGGCAATCGACAGCGCAACGGTCACCCAGCGCGCCCGGATACTGGCCTTCACCATCGGCCGGAAAATCCGGTCACGAAACCGCTCAAAACCGGTATCGAGCTTCTTGCGCAGACCCTTCGGACGGTAGCGACCCATCCGCGCGAAGGTTCCCCGAAGATGCCCCGGCAACACTAGGAAGGATTCGACCAATGACGCGAGTATGACGCAGATGACGACGATCGGGATGGTACGTAGTATCGAGCCGATGATCCCGCCGATAAGCAGCAGCGGCATAAAGGCCGCAATGGTAGTCAGCGATGAGGACACCACCGGCGCGAGCATCCGTCGGGCGCCGCCTTCTGCTGAGGTGAGCGCGTCTTCACCACGCTCGAAATGGGTGACGGCATCCTCCCCAACGACAATCGCATCATCCACAATGATGCCGAGTGTCATGATCAGGCCGAACAGGCTGATCATGTTCACCGAGCCGCCGTAAAGGTGCAAAACGCCAAGCGCCGCAAGAAATGACGTTGGGATGCCGACCGCCACCCACCCGGCAGCCGGTGCATTCAGGAAAAAGTACAGAATAAGGATTACCAGCACCAGCCCTGTAAGGCCGTTCTTCAGCAGCAGCTGAATGCGGTCCTGAATGTACTCCCACCTTTCGTCGTAGATATTCAGACCGATGCCCGGGGGCAGGCCCGGTCGGGTCTCTTCCACCCAGCGGCGCAGAATCCGTGCCGACTCCAGGCTGTCTGCATCACGGGTTCTGGAAAGGCGCATCTCAACCGCTGGCTGGCCGCGAAAACTGACTTCGGTCTGGGCGTTTTTCGGGCGCCGACTGATGGTGGCGATGTCACCCAGCGTCAGCAGTCTGCCGTCTTGAGTCACAATCACGGGCAGGTCGGCAAAGGCGAACTCGCGCCGGCGCTGATCCTTGAATCGCAGCTGCAGGGCGGATTCTCCCCGTCCGATAATCCCGACCGGCAGATCCCGGGAGGCAGCGGCGATCTTCCGGCTGATCTCCTCCAGCGAGAGGCCAAGTTCGCGCAGAGTGCCCGGGGAGATCTGGATGGACATTTCTTCTTCTGGGAGCCCGTAAACCCGAATATGGGAGATGCCTCGCTCAAGCAGTTCCCGCTCGAACCGGTTCACCAGGGCGCGCAGTCCCCGTGGATCGTTCGGCCCACTGACCAGAAGGCTCGCCACGAGCTCATGGTTGATGATGCGCGAGATTTCGGGACTTTGTGCCCCATCAGGCAGGCTGGTGACGAGATCGACCCGCTCCTTGACATCATCCAGCGCCGGGCCCATGTCCGTGTTCTCGCGAAACTCCAGCGTGATCAGTGTCAGGCCGTCAACCGACAGCGAGGCGAGTTCCTTGACGTTGTCGATGCCCTTGAGTTCGCGCTCCAGTGGATCGGTCACCAGGGTCTCAAGATCCTCCGCGCTCGCACCGGGCCAGGTGACCCGGACCGAGACAAAGTCGATATCAAAACTCGGGAAGAACTGGGTGTTGAGTTGAGACAGCCCCCACAGCCCCGAGATCATCATCATCGCCATCAGCAGGTTGGCTGCCACCGGATGACGGGCAAAAACAGCAAGTACGGTGTTATTCACCTTGGAACTTAGTCACGCAGCGAAATGATCTCGACGCTGAGGCCTTCGACGGCATTGGGCAGCTGGTTCGCCAGCAGGGTATCTCCCGTTTTGAGTGCGCTGCCCCGGAACAGGCTCCAGCTTCCCCATTCACCGTTTCGATAACCGCCTACGCGCTGGAGTCGAACCCGTTCCAGCCGGTCGTCACTGATCCGGTAGGCTGAGTCGGCGCCGTAAATGGCGGCGGCGGGTAAGGCAAAGACACCTGCCTGGGTCGGCAGGGTCACCAGTACCGCCATGGTTCTGCCGAGTTCCAGTGGAGGCCGATCTTCTGTAAACCTGAAGAACGCATCGACACCGCCCTCACCAGATTCAATTTTTGCCGAAAGCCGCGTCAGCTGAAGCGCGAATTCCGAACCATCCATCATCGCCGTGGCGTCGATGGTGACGCCTGCGCCAAGGCTCTGTCGGATCGCGGGTAAATGACGGTTCGGCACCTGGGCGCGGACTTCGGTTGCGGTGGTGTCGAACATATCAACGAGGCGGTCCCCGGGATGAACGCGGTCTCCCGGTGACACGTGTACCGCGGTGATCCGCCCGGTAAACGGGGCAACCACGCGCGTACGCTCAAGATCTCTTGTTGCCCGGTCACGTTGTGCCGCCGCCTGCTGCTGGCGGGCCTGCAATTGGGCGAGACGGGGAGGATGGTCTTCAATGGCATACTGCCGGCTCGAAAGACTCAGCGTCTGGCGCGCGACAGCTTCACGGGCATTGTCGACATTTGCCTGTGATCCCGCCTGGGTCTGCGCCAGTTTCTCAGCGCGCTGAAGTGCGCTCTGAACCAGCGCCAACAGTTGTTGTTCTTGTGCAAGTGCGTTGAGGTCATTGCGGTACCGGCTGTTTTCGCTTTCGATGCGGGCTTTAATCTCAGCAAGTTCGGCCTGTCGCTGCGCCAGCGCGAGTTTTGCGTCCACGTCATCCAGCTGTAGCAGCACATCGCCTTGACTGACGGCCTGTCCCACCAGAGCGAAGGACGACCTGACATCAGCTGACAGTGCTGAGCGGATTCGTGATTCGGTAGGGGACTCGACCCGCCCGTAAAGCCGCACCGTCGGGCGTAGCTCACGGAACTGGACACGCACAGCCTCTACCGGCCAGCGGCGTTCGGTGACGACCGTTGGTGCATCTTCAGGACCTGAGGATTTGAGCTGCATAAAGAGCGCAACACCAGCGCCCACGAGCAGCAGCGGCAGCAGAAAACGAAAGGTTCGTCGCATCGGTATGGGCTAAAGCAAAAACCAAGTTATTTTAACGGTTGCCGTAAACGTCCCGTGCGTGGTTTCTGCCGGGATTCTGGTCAGTACTTTTGTGCAGATGAGAAAGTCAGTTGTCCGACGGTTGTACGCTCGGCGTCATGGTGGTGCATAAAGGATTCGAGTTCGCCGGCCTCTGCGAGCCGGCGTGCCTCCGCGAGTGCAGTTTCGAGCTCATCCGGGGTTGCCAGCGCCCAGATGGAGTCTCCGCTACGCCAGTTGGGATCGAAAACGTCCTCGGCCCTAAAGTAGGACAAATCCTGCATCACGATTTCGGGGTCTACGGTGCGCTTTACCTGGCTGAAGCCGGCTACCTCGAGCAGTTCGGCGAGAACCTTTGGGTCGCAGGTGCGCCGGCAGATACGCTCGACGGCACCCGGGATCAAGTGATAGAACCAGAACCCTAATCTCAGCTGTGTGTGACTGCAGCTGTTGATGACTATCATGCCGCCCGGTTTCAGTACCCGTGCCAATTCCGCGAAGATCCGCTGATGCTCGAGCCAGTCCTTTTCCGGATCATCCGCGACGTGATGCAGTACCTGGTTGACCATGACCGCGTCAACGCTGTGGCTGTCTATCGGCAGATCCTCAAGAGAGGCCTGATGGAAAACAAGGCGCCCTGATCCGGTTCTGCCGCGCAGTTTCTCTTTGGCCGCGTTCAGCATCGCTTCGTTAAGATCGATAGCCGTGATTTGCGCAACGTCGTTGATCAGGGCTTGGGTGTATTGCCCTGTTCCGCAGCCTGCATCGAGCAGCACCTGGGATTCGAGCGGGACTGTATTTCTTGACAGGGCCTCGCGGATGATCTCCACGCCCTGCGCGGGTCGGGTCCCGTCGTAGCTCGCGCTGGTTCGGGAATAGTCTTCGTAGCTGCTCATGAACTGAAGTAGTATTGCATGAGACACTGAAATCTAGATGACGCGGCAAGTGAAGACAACAAGACCCATGCCGGCGCGTACCCTGAATGTGCGGTCGATTTGACCGGCACCGTCCGGTATCGGATTTTCTGGAAGTCATTGACGCTCCGGATCTCATCGTTCAGGACGCCGATCCGGTTGCCCCGAGTTACAACGTAGCGCCGTCACGCGAGGCCGCGGTGGTATGCGCTACCGATACCGGTCTACGCCTTGCACCGCTGACCTGGGGATTTGTGCCCGCATGGGCAAAAAATCCCAAGATGCCAAGACCCATCAATGCGAGAGTCGAGACGCTTGCGCAAAAGCCGATGTTCCGCGACGGGTTGCGCGCCAGCCGATGTCTGGTGCTCTGCGATGGCTACTATGAGTGGCGGCGCCAGGCGGATGGCTCCAAGCAGCCCTTCCACATCACGCTTGAGGATGGCGCGCCTTTTGTCATGGCAGGCCTTTGGTCCCAAAACACGATCTTGACTACCGAGGTCATAGAGAGCTTCTGTGTGATCACGACCGAGGCCAGTGAATTCTGTCGGGAAATACACCCGAGAATGCCGGTGATTCTGGACCGTGCGCATCATCAGGAGTGGCTCAAAGCCTCTCCACTGGATTTGGACACGGCAACTGCGATGCTTGCAATTCCTTCGCAACCTCTGCACGTGTCGCCGGTCAGCCGCTTCGTCAACAGCCCGGCAAATGACGGCCCACAGTGCATCTCACCGATTTCCCAAGAATGAGCAACACCCTGGACGCTACGCAGGCACAATCGATATGCATCGTCGGGGGGACGGGTTTTGTCGGGCGTCACCTCAGCGCGCGGCTGCTGGCGCAGGGCCATCGTGTCACGATCTTGACCCGCCGGTCATCCGCTGATCTTGCGGCGCGCCGGTCTCCCGCAGATGTCGTCGAAGTGGATACCGAGTCGGCCGTGGACTGCGTCAATGCCCTGACGGGGCACCGCGCGCTCATCAACCTTGCCGGGATTCTCCACGAGTCGCGCACGCAACGCTTTCAGTCTGTACATGCGGAACTGCCAGCCCGGCTGGTACAAGCCTGTGCCAGTGCCGGGGTCCAGCACTATCTGCACATGAGTGCGTTGCGGGCCGACATGAAAGACCCGCCCAGCGCCTACCTGAGATCAAAAGCCCGTGGCGAGGCGGCGGCGAACGCGGCACCGGACTCCCTGGCCGTTGATGTTTTCAGGCCCTCAATCATTTTTGGCGCCGGCGATAACTTCTTTGGGCAATTCGCCGGTATGCTGCGCTGGCTGCCGGTATTTCCACTGGTATGCCAGAGCGCGAAGTTCGCCCCGGTCTGGGTGGATGATGTGACACAGGCCTTTGCCAGCGTACTGGCTGGGGGAGTCGCTCGTGGTGCGCGCCGCTCCCATGATCTTTGCGGCCCCAAAATCTATACCTTTCGTGAGCTGATCGAATTCACCGCCAGGGCACTGGGAAAGCGCCGGCTGATTATCGGCGTACCGGATTGGGCAGCCCGGCTTCAGGGCATTGTTCTGCAGCATTTTCCAAAGCCGCTCTTCACCCTCGACAACTATCACTCGCTTCAGGTACCCAGCACCTGTGAGTGCAATGCGCTCCTGTCTCTTGGCATCGAGCCGAGCGCGCTCGAGACGGTCGTGACACCGTTACTCTCGAGGTGAGTCGGGAAGACGCGAATCGACAAGACGCGTCGGGAAATCTTGGCAGCCGCCTTGATCGGGTAATCAGCCCTCGGCTCGGGCCTCCCGGGAAAGCAGTGCGGTTACGGCATGTTCGGGGTTCAGTCCCTCAAAGACGATCCGGTACACCTGTTCGCTGATCGGCATCTCGACATCGAGTGCCTTGCTCTTTCGATAGAGTTCCCGCGCGGTATTGATGCCCTCAGCCTCCTGGCCGATGGTTTCAAGCGCCTGGGAGACATCTTCACCCCGGCCGATGGCAAGGCCCACGCGCCGGTTTCGGGACTGGTCATCGGTACAGGTCAGGATCAGGTCACCCAGGCCCGTCAGGCCCATGAAGGTGTCGGCACGCCCGCCGAGCGCCTGACCAAGCCGGGCCAACTCGGCAAGCCCCCGCGTAATGAGTGCGGCCCGGGCGTTGGACCCGAATCCAAGCCCGTCGCTGATGCCCGCAGCAATAGCCATCACGTTCTTGATCGCACCGCCGAGCTGTACGCCCCGCAAATCGGTACTGGTATAGACCCGGGTACGCTGATCGCGGAACCAGGCCGCAATGGTGGCGGCATCCTCGTGGTCTTCCGCGGCGACCGTGAGCGCACTGGGCAGTCCCTGGGCCACTTCCCCGGCAAAACTGGGCCCGGAGACGACTGCCGGGATGGTGTCCCCACCCATGACTTCATGGAACACATCGCTCAGTAGCATCGAGGTCTCTGGTTCGAAGCCTTTCGTCCCCCAGCAGATATAGCGACGCTGATCATCCGGCAACGGTGTTTTCAAGCGCGTCAGGACTTCACGAAATGCGTGGCTCGGAACCGCGAGGATAAGATGGCCTGCCTTTGCTGCCTGCGCAAAGTCATCTGACGGCGTCACCCGTTCATCAAGCGGGATGCCCGGGAGATAGGCTTCATTGCTCCGGCTCTTCGCCATGGCTTGGGCGTGGCCAGGCTCGGCGCTCCACAGCAGTGTCTGTTGTTCACAGCGCGCAGCGAGCATGGCCAGAGCAGTACCCCAGGAACCGGCCCCAATCACAGCGACAGGGTAGGGCGAAGCACTCATGGGGGTGTCTGACGAGTCGGGCGAATGCCGGGTGCTCGGCGCAAAATCTCAAGCCGTGGTGGTCGGTTCCGCCCCACCGTTGGTCGTCTGGCCGGCTTCCTGCTCTTTCTTCTGCAGATACATGGCATCGAAGTTCACCGGGCCGAGCAGGAACTGTGGAAAGCCCCCCTTGGAGATCAGGCCGGCAACGGTCTCACGCAGAAACGGAAACAATACGTTCGGGCAGGCCGCTTCCAGCATCATTTCGTGCATTTCCGGACTGCTGCCCTCGACGGTAAAGATTCCGCCCTGCTGAACTTCTGCCAGAAATACCACCTGCTCCTCATGCCGGGCCGTCACTGTGGCTTTCAGGGTGACTTCGTAAATGTGCTGCTCGGCGTCGACGACGTTCCGCTGCGCCTTGAGATCGATCTCCGTCTCGGGCCGGTAGTCTTTCCAGGTAAATACCTCTGGGCTGCGCGGAGATTCAAAGGAGGCATCCTTGATGAATACTTGATGCAGGTGAAACCGGGTTTTTGCGGATGTGTCGGCAGCGGCATTCATAGGTTTTTCCGTCGGGTTCAGCGCTCCAGCGGCAGGTTCTCTTTTTCCCATGCTGCCAAGCCCCCGCTCAGGGTATAGACCGTTTTGAATTCGTTTTTGCGCAAGACCGCGGCAGCCCGGCTGGCGCGC
Source organism: uncultured Acidiferrobacter sp. (assembly GCA_964432165.1). Taxonomy (GTDB): domain Bacteria; phylum Pseudomonadota; class Gammaproteobacteria; order Arenicellales; family UBA868; genus UBA868. The sequence continues at coordinate 6,207 of CAYSMI010000029.1, read as the reverse complement.
TGACCGCTGCGGCAGGTCAGTACGATCGGCCGGTTCTTGGTACGAAACTTTTCGAGCTGTCCAAGCTGGTCCTTGATCTGCGATACCGGGATGTTGATGGCTTTGGGAATGTGAGCCTTCTTGAATTCGTCCGGTTCGCAAACGTCCACCACGACCGCATTTTCCTTGTTGATCAGCTGCGGCAGTTGGACAGCACTGACCTGATTGGTACCGCCGCCGCCTCGACGCACCGTGTCGAAACCGATAAGCAGTGAAATGACAATGAGGGCGGCGAACAGATACCAGTTACTGGTGACAAACTCTAGGTCCATGAGGGCTTACTGAGAGGGGACAGGGAGCGGTAGTCTACAACAGCAAATGGCGGCGAGGCCGGTCATTTGCGGTCTCATCGGACCTATTCGTGGGCGCTGCAGAACGCCTCGCGCATGGTTTCCATCAGGGCCAGAATCTTGTCATCACCGATGCGATAGTAGACTTTGTTGGCGTCTTTTCGTGCCGCCAGAATGCCCTTGTCGCGCAGGATGGACAGATGCTGGGAGATGTTGCTCTGCGACGTGCCCACAATGTCCACCAGATCCTGAACACTGGTTTCGTTCCCTTCCGCGAGGATACACAGAATCTTGAGGCGTAGCGGGTGACCCATCGCCTTGAGTGACCGGGAGGCTATGTACAGGTCCTTCTCGTTGGCGAGGAAAAGCTGTTCCATCTCGACTGCTTGATTGCCGGGGTAACTGATATGTTTCTCCGAAAGCGCCATGGGTATTAACCTATTTCCTTATAATATTAGGGAAGTATTATACGCTAATGTTCTAAAAACTGGAACCTCCCCCCAAATCTGGTCTGTTTTCAACGGCCAGAACCCCTTTTGCCGCCACTGTCTGATCCCGGCCGGACGGTATACTGAAGAAAATTTCGATAGTCGTTTTAACCCTAGCTTGTGCTCCTATGATATGAAATTTACAAAAACCGTCGGCTTTTTTGCCTCCTTAATACTGTTCGGGCTGGTGGCAATGCCGCAAACGGCACATACCGATGAGGATCCGGATGCAACGGCACTGCCGATCGAGGATCTGCGGCTTTTTGCCGAGATATTCAGCATGATCAAAAGCGATTATGTTGAGCCGATCGATGATGCCACGCTCCTGCGCGACGCCGTGCGGGGAATGCTCGGCGGCCTCGATCCACACTCTAGCTATCTCGACCCGGAGTCATTCCACGAGATCAACATCGATACACGGGGTGAATTCGGGGGTCTGGGGATTGAAGTGACTCTCGAAGACGGCGTGATCCGGGTCGTCGCCCCACTCGATGGGACGCCCGCCGACCGGGCCGGCATCCAAAGCGGCGACCTTATTATCCGGCTTGACGGCATGACGGTGAAGGGCAATTCACTGGACCGCGCGGTGGAGCAGATGCGTGGCGAGCCGGGCAGTGAGATCACTCTGACCATTGTGCGCGAAGGGGTCGACCAGCCATTTGATGTCACACTCAAACGGGCCGTTATTCAGTTGCATAGCGCCCGGGGTGAATTACTGGAAGACCGTTATGGCTATGTGCGGGTCAGTCAGTTTCAGTCGGGCACCAGCGCATCACTGCGCCGACAGTTGGAGCGGCTCGAAGAGCAGGCCGGTGGGCCGCTCAGCGGGCTGGTGCTGGATCTTCGCAACAATCCGGGCGGGGTGCTCAATGGCGCCATCGAAGTGAGCGATCTTTTCCTGCACGACGGGGTTATCGTTTCTACCCGGGGGCGTACCGCTGATGCTGATTACACCTTCAGTGCTACCGGCCGCGATGTGCTCGACGGCGCCCCGATGGTGGTGCTGGTCAACCGGGGTTCGGCTTCGGCCTCCGAGATCGTCGCCGGCGCGCTGCAGGACCATGGTCGGGCGCTGATATTCGGGACCAAGACTTTCGGCAAGGGTTCCGTACAGACCATCCTTCCCATGAACAACGGGGCAGCACTGAAACTGACCACCGCCCGCTATTACACGCCCAACGACCGTTCCATCCAGGCGACCGGAATCGAGCCCGACATCGTCAGTCGACGGCTGCAGTTTGCCGATGCGCCGATGCGCGCGGGTACCCGCGAGGCTGATCTTGCAGGGCATCTGGAAAACGAAACCACCGATGCTGATGACGCAGCGAAAGAAGGCGGCGGCTCAGAACGCCTGCAGGATAGGGACTTTGAGGTGGGTGAGGCGCTGAATCTGCTGAAAGGGATGGTACTGGCGCGCCGCCAGGCCGGCTGACCGGTTCCTGGGTGTGCCGGCTTTCAGGAGTCGGCATGACAGCGCCACGAGGCGACCTCGACCTCGCGCCCTGCTTCAAAGAGCCAGAGTGACCCGGGTGTGATCCGTGTGGTGGGCTGGTTTTTGTTCGGGTCGCTGCGGGAGTGTTTGCCTGACCACCGCATGACCAGCGTCGCGTCATCGGGGCAGTCGTTCTCGCCAAACACCAAGCACTCTGAAAACCCGATCTGGGCAACCCGGTGAACCTTGAGATCAAGCGGCATATCATGGCAGCCCGGTTCCTCACGGCCCGGCACAAGCGATAACTCGGAGAGCTGGCCCATACTGTTGATACTGTAAAAGCGGATATGGGCATCGGTTGTTGTTTCCGTTGGCGTTTGGGCACACCCGGTCAGCCATCCGAGAAAAAGTGCACCTGCGACCCGGCTCCAGATTCGCACGGGACGCTTTGCCGTCGGGTCCGGTGGGGTGGGAAAAGCTGCGAGATGCATGAGCAAGCTGCGAGTGAAAAAGACCGCGGGATGACACAACGATCATCGCCCTTAAAAGGGTTGAGTGCAAGGCCTACAGACCCGTGTCAGGAAACGTATACTGGCCTTCGTTCGTACAGACCCCGTAGACCGAAATCGTTAAGGACACGCCCGCACACACCATGTCGAAACAGCTGGTACTCGTTGACGGCTCGTCGTATCTATATCGGGCCTTTCATGCCATGCCGAATCTTGCCAACTCACGCGGCGAGGCTACCGGCGCCGTGTACGGCATCGTCAATATGCTGCGTCGCCTCCTGCGCGAATATGACACGCCTTATTTTGCGGTCGTGTTCGACGCGCCGGGCAAGACCTTTCGCGACCGGCTTTACAGTGCGTATAAAGCAAACCGCCCACCCATGCCGGACGAGCTGCGTTCCCAGATCGATAAGGTGCACACAGTCATCCGGGCGCTCGGCCTGCCGCTGCTGTCGATACCCGATGTCGAAGCTGATGATGTGATCGGTACGCTCGCCCGGATGGCGACCGCACACGGTATGGAAACTCTGGTTGTCAGCGGCGACAAGGATCTCGCGCAGTTGGTCGATGCGAGCGTGCGCATGTGCGACAGCATGAAAGACGTGGTCTACGATGCGGAAGGTGTGGAAGCAAAGTTCGGTGTACCGCCGGAACGGATCGTGGACTTCCTGGCGTTGGTCGGCGACACCTCGGACAACATCCCCGGAGTCCCCAAAGTCGGCCCGAAGACCGCCGTACGCTGGCTCAAGGAATACGGTTCACTGGACCGTCTGGTTGCGCAGGCCGGCAGTGTCTCGGGAAAGGTCGGTGAGAACCTGCGCGCTTCGCTGGACCAGTTGCCGCTGTCACACCAGTTGGCTACCGTGAAGTGTGATGTGGCGCTCGAGGAGGGGCCCGCCGACCTCAAGATCGGTACTCCTGATGAAGATGCACTGCGCCAGCTATTCGCCGAACTTGAGTTCAAGACCTGGCTGGCCGAACTTGGCGGCCTTAACGAAGCGGACCAGGAGGACGACAGGGACAGTGCCCAGTACGAGATTGTGCTGGATAAAAAAGCGCTGTCCCGTTGGCTCAAGCGGCTGTCCGACGCGCCGCTCTTTGCCTTTGATACTGAGACCACGTCCATCGATGCGATGCGCGCGCGCATCGTCGGGGTCTCTTTTGCGGTAGCGCCCGGTGAGGGGGCCTATGTGCCGCTGGCGCATGATTACCTCGATGCACCGCAACAACTGAACCGCGAGGACGTGCTCGAAGCGCTTCGCCCCTTGCTGGAGGATCCCGATCAGGAAAAAGTCGGCCAGAACCTCAAATACGACTGTACCGTGCTGAGTCACCATGGTATCTCGCTCGCCGGAATGCGTTTTGACACGATGCTTGAGTCCTATGTGCTCGACAGCACCGGATCACGTCATGACATGGACACGCTGGCACTTAAGTACCTTGGCCACAAGACGATCTCCTACGAGGAGGTCGCGGGCAAGGGCAAGGGCCAGCTGTCGTTTAACGAGGTGCCTCTGGAGCAGGCAGGCCCCTACGCCGCTGAGGATGCCGAGGTCACGCTGAGGCTGCACCAGGTACTGTTTGAGCGGCTGCAGCAGGAGCAGGGCCAGCGGGAACTTTTCGAACGAATCGAGATGCCGCTGGTGCCGGTGTTGTCGAAGATCGAGCGCACCGGTGTGCGCGTCGACTGCGACATGCTGGCAGCGCAGAGTGCCGAACTGGCCGAACGTATTTCAGAGCTTGAGGCAAAGGCGTACGAGGAGGCCGGGGCCGCCTTCAACATCGCTTCCCCCAAACAGATCCAGGAGATTCTGTTTGAACGGCTGGAACTGCCGGTACTCGCCAAGACACCCAAAGGGCAGCCGTCGACGGCCGAGAGTGTGCTGGTAGAACTTGCCGAGCAGCATGAATTGCCCCGGTTGATTCTGGAGCATCGGGGGCTCAGCAAACTGCGCTCGACCTATACTGAAAAACTGCCTGCGCTGGTGAATCCCGATACCGGACGCGTTCATACCTCCTATCATCAGGCCGCCGTTGCGACCGGACGGTTGTCCTCCAGCGACCCCAACCTTCAGAACATCCCTGTGCGAACCGCCGAGGGCCGGCGTATCCGTGAGGCCTTTGTTCCGGCCCCCGGTATGCGGCTGATCGCCGCTGATTATTCGCAGATCGAACTTCGTATCATGGCGCACCTGTCGGCCGATGAAGGGCTGCTAAGTGCTTTTGAGAAAGAAGAGGATGTCCACCGGGCGACTGCCGCCGAAGTGTTTGGCACACCGGTCGAGGAGGTCTCCAGTGACCAGCGGCGCAGTGCCAAGGCCATCAATTTCGGACTCATTTACGGCATGTCAGCGTTCGGTCTTGCCCGTCAGCTGGGGATTGAGCGCGGCCAGGCGCAGGAATACATCGATCTCTATTTTGAACGATACCCTGGGGTGCGTACCTTCATGGATACGATCAGAGCAAGGGTGCGCGAGCAGCGCTTCGTCGAGACCGTTTTCGGCCGGCGGCTTTTCCTTGCGGACATCACGTCGAGCAACCATGCCCGCAGGCAGGGCGCTGAGCGTGCCGCGATCAATGCGCCGATGCAGGGAACGGCCGCTGATCTGATTAAACTGGCCATGCTGTCGGTGGACGGGTGGCTGTGCGAGGATAACAGCGGGGCGTACATCATCATGCAGGTTCACGACGAGCTGGTGCTGGAAGTGCCTGAGTCAGATACCGCCCGTGTGGCCGGCGCGGTGGCCGAACTCATGACTTCGGTGGCTGAGCTCGCGGTCCCGCTGAAAGTCGATGTCGGCAGCGGCCCCAACTGGGCACAGGCGCACAGTTGACGCTGATGTTCAGCCGCTCTGCGAGAGCAGATCGGCTATCCGCTGACGCGCTTCATCGATACCGATGCCGTGGCTCGCAGAAAAAAGTTGCACCGTGGTGAGCGGCATCTGAGCGAGGGATTGCTGGGCTGTGCGCAAAGCCTGCAGCCGTTTTCCCTGACCCAGCTTGTCACTCTTGGTCAGCAGGATATGGACCGGCAGGTCGGCCGCGCCACACCATTCGATAAGTTTCCAGTCCGGGGCGGTAGGCTCCCGCCGGCAGTCGACCGGCAGGATCAGTGCGCGAAGAGACACACGTTCTTCGAGATATCGCTGGACCGTTTTCTCCCAGTGCTGCTGAAGAGCTGCCGGGACTTTGGCGTAGCCGTAGCCGGGCAGATCCACCAGGCGAAAATGTCCATCCATGCGAAAGAAGATGATCTGCTGGGTCCGGCCAGGGGTCTTGCTGGTACGGGCCAGCGCCTTGCGCGAAGTGATCGCGTTGATGGCGCTCGACTTTCCGACGTTCGATCTTCCGGCGAACGCGACTTCTGCACCGGTATCCTCCACCCAGTCGCGCGGGTGGTGCGCGGCGCAGTGATACTCGGCCTTTCGCAGCAGTTGTGGTTCGCAGGT
>CAYSMI010000028.1:6283-13881 GCA_964432165.1 uncultured Acidiferrobacter sp. | reverse complement strand
GAAGGTATGGATCGCCGCGTCCTCTGGGCATCGCTCTACGGTCAGAATGCGTCAGATATTGGTGGCGGTGAGGAAAAATTGACCTTACGTTATGTATTTGACGATACATCCCGACAGTTGGTAACTGCTGCTACAAGATTCCTCCATGGCAGGAAGGTAGTTCCCAATGAGATATTGCGACCAGAAGCCATCATGGATGATGTCGCAAAGCAGGTGCTGACATCTCGCGGGCTTAGCGCGCCAATTGGTTTTGTGGGCGAACAGCCGGATTCGGCTTACCAGTAAGACGAGCAGTTAGTTCGCTACATAACGCTGTAGCCTAAAAAGCGGGCGTGAGGGCTTGCCCTCACGCCCGCTTTTGATCTATTCAGGGTTCTGATATAACGCAATCAGAGGATCCGCTTGCACGGCCACGCTCGCTTGTCCGATCAACTAAGGTCATCCAGGTAACCCGTGTAGCCCGAATGGTCGCGCGAGAGAATTGGTAAATATCAGGATCCAGGGGAGAAGGAGTAAATGAGGAATCAAAGCGTCAGTGGGGGCGCGCCAACTGGCCTGGCGCACTTTCTTTATAAGACTAGAAAAGCTTTAAAAACGCCAATGCCGTACCTTGCTTTTGTCGGCATCGGGTTGTGGCTTTTTGTGTACTTTCTGTTGAGCGAGTACTGGAAAGTCTTTCCTTTCTTTAAAGTTCCCGGACCCGTCGAAGTCATTACAGAGTGGTTAAACAAAGACCCTATCTGGGGCACCTCTTTATTTACAGAGGATTACTACATCAACATATGGGTGAGTTGCAGGCGAATTTTTATTGCGTTTGCTATCGCAACCGGCCTTGGTGTTCCACTTGGGCTTTTCATGGGGTGGTCTAAAAAATTCAAGGACTATACCTTTCCAGTCTTAGAGACGCTTCGACCGATTCCGATTCTCGCCTGGGTGCCACTAGCGATTGTCATGTTTGCTGGATTTGAAACGCCCATTATTTATCTTGCGACCTTGGCATCATTTTTTGTAACCGCGCTTAATACTATGCTAGGCGTCGAATCTATCGACGAATCCTATTTTCGGGCGGCGGGCTGTCTGGGCTCAAAGAAGCATCATGTATTTTTTAATGTCGTGGTTCCTGGCGCGTTGCCTTTCATCTTCACAGGACTGCAGATCAGTATCGGCGTTGCATGGTTTTCTCTGGTGGCCGCCGAAATGATTTCGGGCGACTACGGTCTTGGGTACATGATCATGGATTCGTATATGGTCAACAAGTACACCACCATGGTCATGGCTATGCTGACTCTCGGATTCGTGGGTTGGATCACATCTGCGATGGTACGGGCGGCTGGTAATCGTATGATGCAGTGGCGCGAGCGCGCCCTCGGTCAAGGAGGGGTATAAATGAGCGCAGCAACCGCGGCTTCGGCTGGTAACGTCGTTCCCAAGAAAGGCGCGATCAGTATTCGAAACGTAACAAAAATTTATGACCCGGGTGGCGCGGATGTACTCGCTTTAGATGATTGTTCCCTTGAGATTGCGTCGGGAGAGGTATGCATGATTGTTGGCCCGTCGGGCTGCGGAAAGACCACACTGTTGAATGCGATCGCCGGGTTTCACTCGATTACAGAGGGTCAAATAGACCTCGACGGTGAGATGCTTTGCGGTCCTGGCCGGGAACTCGCAACCCAGGGCGCAGATCGCGTGGTGGTGTTCCAGAACGGGGCGCTCTTCCCATGGAAGACGCTCGTCGATAACGTGGCGTATGGACCTGTGGTGCAGGGCCTGATGAGCAAGGCAGACGCTAGAGATAAGGCGCTGACGATGTTGGCGGAAGCGGGATTAGATGGTGTTGCTGACAAGTATCCTGGCGAGGTCTCATCCGGGATGGCGCGCCGGGCGGAGATTGTGCGGGCGTTGATCAATGACCCTAAAGTGTTGCTTCTGGATGAGCCCTATCGGGCGATGGATGCCCTCACCAAGTCCATCATGCATGAAGCACTGCTGGAGGTCTATGACCGAACAAAAGTCACGGTCTTCTTTATTACCCATGATCTTGAGGAGGCAATCTTTCTGGGAGACCGGGTGGTTGTGATGACGACACGGCCGGCGAAGACAAAAAAGATTGTCGACGTAAAGATCAGCAGGCCTAGAGACTACCGTCTGCTGTCATCGGAGGAATTCCGGGTTCTGGTACAGGAGACCAAAGAGGCTGTTCATGAAGAAGCGGTAAAGGCGTTTGAGGCTGGCGAACGAGAGCTGGCGTAAACGACGCGAGAATACGATAGAAATGGAGAAGTAGGATGACCCAGTCATCAAAAAAAGGAAAGGGCGGAAAGCTAATCAGTTTTCTGTCAGATTTAACACTTAGGCGCGGTATCGCCTCCATTGCGATCTTCCTTATTTTGTGGGAGGTCGGATTCCGCTTTCATGAGTGGTTTGGAATCATGGTGCCGTTTATCGGAAAGATAGACGCACCGACACTCGTGGTGGCCCGCTGGAGCGAGGTCGTTCTGAAGCCTGGCTATTGGGAGAGTTGGTACTTGAGCTTTGGCCGGGTATTTTTCGGTTTTCTCGTTGCTCAAGTGGTCGGAATTCCTTTTGCCCTTGCGATGGCCGTCAACAAGTATTTCCGCGGTATGTTCTTTCCACCTTTTGAGATTCTGCGCCCAATACCTCCATTGGCATGGGTACCAGCGTCGATCATTTTCTGGCCCACGACCGAGCTTTCGATCATGTTCGTCACATTCCTTGGGGCTTTTTATACAATCGTGATCAATGTACTGGGTGGAGCACGGTCTATTGATATCCAGTATCTCCGGGCAGCCCAATCTATGGGCGCCACCCAATGGGATCTTTTCCGCAAGATCATTCTTCCGGGAACGCTACCCTCGATCTTTATTGGCGCCGCAGTCGGGATGGGAATTACTTGGGAAGTGGTGCTTGCTGCAGAGATGATTTCCGGTGGTGGTCAGCAGAGCGGTGGTGGATTGGGCTTCTTTATCTGGAGTTCTTACATGGGTGGCGTTATGGACCAGGTGATCGTGGGGATGATCAGTATTGGTCTTGCGGGATACATTTCAAGCAGTTTGATTCGTTACGTGGGCCACATCTCGATGCCTTGGCGAAGAATGTTTTGATGGGCCGGGTCGATATATCTGTTATGTGCAGGAAATTAAGAGGTTCTCGGCAAAACGCAAAGGGAGACAGGAAGTGAATCAACCTGATGTAATGATATTAGAAAATGTCTCCAAAGCCTTTGGAGAAGACTGGGAGCGCGAGACAGTGGTGGAAAACCTCAGTCTGACTATAAAGCGCAACCAGTTGACCGCAATCGTTGGACCGTCGGGCTGCGGAAAGTCAACGATTGTGAATCTGTTGGCGGGATTTGAGCTACCCGATCAAGGTCGCATTACGCTTGAAGGAAAGCCCATCACCGGGCCCAGTAAAGATTCACTAGTGGTCTTTCAGGAAACCGCTCTGATGCCATGGCTCACAACCTATCAGAACGTCGTCTTCGGTCCTAAGTTAAGAGGGGATATGCCCAAGAATGAGTTGAAGACGGCTGCGGAGAAGATCATTGAGACGGTAGGTTTGAGAGAATTTCGGGATAAGTACCCGCTACAGCTTTCTGGCGGAATGCAAAGACGTGCAGAACTCGCCCGGGCGCTGATTAATCAGCCGCTCGTGATGATTATGGATGAACCCTTCCGTGGCCTGGATGCAATGACGCGCCAGTTAATGCAGGAGTTCTATCTGCGGCTTTGTGAACAAGAATCACGGACCAACGTTTTTGTCACGTCAGAGCTGGAAGAGGCAATCATCCTGGCCGATAGTATTGTCGTGCTTTCCAATAAACCTACGTCAGTCAGAGAGGTACTGCAGATTGATCTGCCGCGCCCTCGAAACCTCGATATGCTGAGCTCCCCAGAAGCGTATGAATATAAACGCCTGGCGATGGAGATCCTGCATGAGGAAGCGCTCAAGAGCTTTAAGGGGGGCGGTACGAGCTCCGACTTTCTGGAGGCTTATTCCCGCAGGGCGTAGTTGTAGAACGGGCGCCATCGGCTCTTCGTTCCGCGCGTCGAAACATGGATGGTATCGAATCTCTGCTGAGTCGTCCGGTCATTATTGGTGGCGCTGTTGGCGGCGCGCTGATCTCAATCCTCGGACCAATGGCCTTGAGAAAGATCGGAGTAAAAAACCCGCAATTGCTTTCGACGGTCGTCAGGCTGGGATATGCCCTGTCGTGGATCAGCGTCGGTTTGTTTATCGTTGCCGGCTTTCTCTCCAATTATTAATTAGAAGGTGAGCGTGTCGGGTTAGACTTTACCGACGGGTGTTTCCAGGTGGTGGCCAGCGTGCTCGAGATCACAAACCTCTCCAAGTCCTTTCATCACGTTCGGGCAGTAAATCAACTATCACTGAAACTTGCGCCGGATTCGGTTGTTGGATTCTTAGGTCCGAATGGCGCAGGTAAGACCACGACCATGCGTATGGTGTGTGGTTATCTGATCCCTGATCAAGGAAACGTCAGGATTTGTGGCCACGATGTAATGACACACAGGCGTCAGGCGCAAATGAGGCTGGGATATCTTCCCGAGGCGCCTAGTGGTTTCGGACGGCTGACGGTCAATGAATTTCTCACGTTTTGTGGCGAAGCAAGATGTCTTTCGCAACAAGCGCTTAGGCTTGCGATCGACCGGACCTGTCAGCGCATCAATCTGGGCGAGGTTTTGGGTCGACCAATGGCGGAGCTATCAAAAGGATGGCGGCAAAGGGCCTGGCTTGCTCAGGCGATCCTGCATGAGCCGGAAGTACTCGTGCTTGATGAACCGACTGACGGACTGGATCCGAATCAGAAGGAGCTTGTCAGGGCGCTTGTTCGTGAGATGAAAGCGGGTCGGACCATCGTCCTGTCAACACATATTCTGGAAGAGGCTGAGGAGTTGTGTGATCGCGCCGTGGTGATTAACCAGGGAACCATAGTCGAAGATGCAAAGATTGACCATCTTGTTGATCAATCGGGCCGCCTGGCGAGTCGGTTTCGCGAGTTGACCCTGAGCCTCTAGGGTCAATAGTCTGGCGAGAGATATGTTGTTGAAAGTGATATTGATGCGAATTTCAAATCTACTGGCGGGGGTTAGTGCGGTTCTGCGCCACGAAATGCGAATGCTGTTCTTCGCGCCACTCACCTATCTGTTTCAGACTGCATTCCTGTTGACCCTGTCGTCTTTTGTTTTTTTGGTCGCAAACTTCTATGGCTCAGATGAAGCGACGCTCCGATTACTGCTAGTCTTTCTCCCCTGGGTGTCTTTGGTGCTGGTGCCCGCACTGTCGATGTCCGCCTGGACCGATACCCATGCCAGCCGGGAGATTGAGTTGATGTACTCATTGCCTGTCAGTCCGATGGCTGTTGTGATTGGAAAGTTCTCTGCGGGTTATCTGATGCTCCTGCTTACGTTACTGATGACACTGCCTTTTGCGTTCAGTATCTCCTATCTGGGCGACCCAGATATGGGTGTGATGCTGTCTGGATATCTTGCTGGCGCATTGTTTCTCGGGGCTTGTTTTGCCGTTACCCTTTTCGCGGGCGCGTTAGTGCGCGAGCCGGTCAGCGCCTTCGTGGCCGGGGTAGGAGCACTCTTTGTTCTAATGCTATGCGGCTGGGATGTATTCGGCCGATTCGTGAGCGATCTACTGCCACAGTGGGCCTGGGAAACGCTGGTGGTTTACAGCCCCCTTAGCTGGACCAAGGTGATTGGAGAGGGTCTGATCCCAGTTCAGGCAGTCATCTATTTCTCAATAACGATTGGTGGCGCTCTGCTGATGACCCATTGGGTTATTCAGGAGCGACGAAAGGGCGGTCTTAGGGGGTTACTGAAGGCAGATCGGATGGCAGCACTGGTAGTTGTCTGTCTTTTGTGGCTTATCGGCATCCCGTTGGCAGAGCGCATTCCCGGACAAGTCGATCTCACGGAGGAACAGGAGTTCACGCTACATCCAGGAACACGTCAGGTGCTTGCAAGTCTTCCCGAAGATACGCTGCTAACACTTTATTGGAGCGAGTCGGAAGACACGGTTCCTGCGTCGATCAAATCACACGCCCGGCGGGCACAGAGTCTGGTTAGGGCGATGGCGAAAGCTTCAGATCTTGATTGGCTCGTCATAGACCCGCAGCCAGACTCTGAATCAGAACTCCTGGCGCTTGCCCAGAGGGTCCACAAGATACCGATGTCGTCAGGCGATCATTTCTTTCTCGGCCTGACGGTAGAACAAGGTGGGCGGACGGGGCGGATTCCCTATCTTGATATGCGCCGCGAAAGCCTACTGGAATACGATCTTGTTCAGGCGTTGAATGGATTAACCCGTCAGTTAACACCCAAAATAGCCATTCTCAGTCCTCTGCTCCCGTCGTCAGCTGCGCTCGCAGAGCAAGAAGGACTTTCCTTTATGGCCGAGCTTAAGCGTGCCTATGATGTGGCAGTGGTTCCGTTTTTCAAAACCGAATTACCGCCGGACCTCGATGTGGCCATACTGCTGGGAGCTGACATCCTCCATGAGGAAATGCTGTACAGCATTGATCAGTTTGTGATGTCCGGCGGAAGTCTGATTGTCATGATTGATCCTTACAGTCGGGTAAAAAGAGCCAACAATGTCACTAATCCCAGCCCGTCAGTAGAGATAAACGACATCTCTGATTTACTCTTTCGGTATGGCATCAAGTATGAGGGAGAGGAGATTGTCGGCGATGCGCAGCTTGCATCTATCGTTGGTGACGGAGATCAGGGACGGCTAAACTATCCCTACTGGATGAGGATTACATCCGCGGGCCTGTCTGCACATCATGCGACCACAGCCAATCTGAATGAGGTCCTGTTCGTTGAGCCAGGCGCCTTTCGTCTTGAACGCGATGCCTTCGCGCTCGTCACCACAACTGCTGAGGCAGGCACATCTTCGAGAAACGATTTTGACCGGCTCGCACCCCGTGATCTGGCAATGTCTTTTAAAGGGCAGTCCGAGCAGAAGGTGCTCGCGGCCGCAGTGCAGGGACCGCTTAGAAGCGCGTTTGAATCAGCGCCTGCATCCGATTCGCGTGTTCATATAGTTGAATCTGTTGGCATGCCGCTAGTGTTTGCAATAGCGGATGTAGACTGGCTGTTTGATCCCTTTTCGCTTCAGAAAACAACACTGGGCCAGGATATTGTCGTCAGACCCCTTAATGACAACCTTGCGCTCATGCTAAATATTCTCGAGTTCGCAACTGGGGATGATCATCTGCTCGCGATCCGTTCCCGCGGACAGTTGCACCGGCCATTCTCACGGGTTGCAGAACTGTTTCAGGCGGCGCAGGCGAAATCACAGGCGCGCGAGGCAGGTCTGGCGCGCAAGGTTGACGAACTGGAGCAACAGATTACTGCCGCTACGCAAGGGGCATCCGACATTAGTTATGAAGATCTGCCGGAAACGATTACTGCAAAACTCAAGGAATTTGAAAGCGAACTGCTCGCCGCCCGGCGCGAACTGCGCGCCGTCAGACACAGTATCCGCTCCGAAGTGGATCGTCTCGGCAAGCAGCTCACCCTGTTCAACCTTCTCGCCGGTCCTGTGCAGGT